>JANOJO010000568.1:0-17374 GCA_031418795.1 Bacteroidota bacterium
GATCCTCATATGCGCAAATTAAGGGTATTGAAAAGAAAAATTTTCACGAAAGGGAATCTCATGAAGGAGGGCACGGAGGGCATGCGGTAAATACATGGATTAATGAAATTGTTAGATATTTTAGGAACCTTGGGATAAATGTAACTGTTTTTGAATAAAAATCTTGTCTATGAAAAAAATGATACTTATTGCTATTTTTTTTACTCTGTCATGCCAAAGAGTTTATAAATTATCTGAAGAAGATTTAAAATGGGTTCCGTATAATGGAGATGAGACTCTTCAGTACTTGTGGGGTGTCCCCAATAATCTGCGATAAAAAGAAAGTGTCCACACGGGGTTTACCGTGTGTGGGCATTGTGTATAGCAGTAACCCCGTGCAATAGGAAAAATCGAATAAAGAATAGTTGTTAGATTATTATTTACCCGCCAATTTTTTTGCAAGTCAGCATTAAGAATAAAAGCAGAAAACCAATACATGGAAAGTCTAATTAGCAGGGTATCATCCGTTTTGTGCCGCTGTTGGTACTGTCATCAAGAAAGCAGCACGCCTTCGTTGGTATTATGTGTTGGTCCCGATAGCTATCGGGATGCTTAGCCAACGACAAACAATAAGCAGCAACAATATTTTTATTTAGCAGCAAGATTTTTTTGCAGGTCAGCTTTGAGAATGAAAGCACTATTTTTGTAATTGGATAAAATTGGATACAAAATGGATATATCTAAAAAAATGGAGTTCAGACCGGCAGTGTATCAGCAGATGATGCAGCAGCTTAGTATTATTGACAGTTTTAAAGGCAACTGGAAAGCCATTGAATTACAACACAGCAAGCATCTGAAAGAACTTAAAAAGATTGCTACTATTGAAAGTATTGGTTCATCCACAAGAATTGAAGGAGCCACATTGACCAATCAGGAAGTAGAAAAATTATTGAAGTCTGTAAAGATTGCCAAATTGAAAACAAGGGACGAGGAAGAAGTGGTGGGCTATTATGAAGTACTGCAGATTATTTTAGATAACTACGAAACTATAAAGCTCACAGAAAGTTATCTGCACCAACTGCATGGTATCTTATTAAAGCACAGTAGCAAAGACCAGCGGCATAAAGGCAGCTATAAAAATTTGCCGAACAAAGTTGTGGCTAATTATCCCGATGGCACACAACGGACTATTTTTAAAACCACCGAGCCGCATCTTACCCGTGTGGAAATGCAATCATTAATTGCATGGACAAAGGAGCGGTTTACAAAAGCGGATACACATCCATTAATAACGATTGCCGGATTTATCTATGAATTTTTATCCATCCATCCTTATCAGGACGGTAACGGAAGGCTGTCAAGATTACTAACTACGTTGCTGATGATGCAGCAGGATTATAAGTTTATCCAGTATATATCTTTTGAAAATATTATAGAAACAAGAAAGGACGATTATTACAGAGTGTTGATGGATGGGCAAAAGAACAGAGGCAAAGCAAACGAACGAATAGACAAATGGATATTGTTTTTTATGGATTGCATGGTAATACTTACCCAACGGTTAGAAGCAAAATATGCCACCTACAGCCAGTTAGAAAAAGGTTTGAATGAGAGGCAAAAGAAAATAATACAGTTGCTTAAAAAGAATAAGAAGGCCCAGATAAAAGATATAGACAAAGCCTTTCCCGCTTACTCAAGGAATACATTAAAAAAAGATATTGCTTACCTGGTGAATGAAGGATTGGTAATAAAAACAGGCGATGGGAGAAGTGTTACTTATCACATCAAATGATAATGTTCTGTCCCGTAATACTGTAATAATTCAGAAGTGAATAGTTTAAGAAAACATCTCCCGCATTTTATCCAGAAAACTTTTGTCTGATTTATCAGGATGTGGTTTAAAGTTGGGTGAGTGCCCCAGTTTTTCCAGTATGGTTTTTTCTTCTGCCGATAAATGCTGGGGTGTCCATACATTTATATGTATCAGTTGATCGCCTTTCTGATAACTGTTTACCGCAGGAAAGCCTTTGCCTTTCAGCCGGAATATTTTTCCGCTTTGTGTGCCCGCAGGTATTTTAATTTTTGCACGGCCATCAATTGTTGGCACTTCTACCTGTATGCCAAAGGCCGCATCGGTAAAACTAATATGAAGATCATAAGCCACATTCAATCCATCACGTTGCAATTCTTTATGCTGTTCTTCTTCTATAAGAATAATTAAATCACCCGGCATGCCGCCGCGTTCACCTGCATTGCCTTTTCCATTTAAGTTTAGTTGCATGCCCTCCTGCACACCGGCGGGTATATCAATAGCAACAGTTTCTTCGCCATACACCCTTCCTTCACCCCTGCATGAATTACATTTTGCAGTAATCGTTGTGCCTTCGCCATTGCAGGTGGGGCAGGTTGTTACTGTTTGCATCTGGCCAATAAATGTATTGGTAACTCTTCTTACCTGTCCGCTGCCGCCACAGGTACCGCAGTTTTGTACACTGCCTTTATCTTTTGCGCCACTGCCCTGGCATGTAGTGCAGCCAATATGTTTTTTTACTTTGATGTTTTTAGTAACAACTTTGGCTATTTCTTCAAAACTCAGTTTTATTTTTACCCGCAGGTTACTTCCTCTTACTCCTCTGCTTCTTGTAGTACGGCCTCTGCCACCACCAAAAAAACTTCCAAAAAGATCATCACCAAACACATCTCCAAACTGGCTGAAGATATCTTCCATATTCATACCACCGCCTGCCCCATGCCCGCGGCCATTACCACTTACGCCTGCGTGGCCATATCGATCATATTGTGCTTTTTTATCAGTATCACTAAGTATTTCATAAGACTCTGCTGCTTCTTTAAATTTTTCTTCAGCCGCTTTATCACCCGGGTTGCGGTCAGGATGAAATTGCATAGCCACTTTGCGATAAGCTTTTTTTATCTCATCGGCAGAAGATGTTTTGTTAACACCCAATATTTCGTAAAAATCTCTTTTACTCATAAACTGTATTCCACTTAATGCGAAAAAATTTTACACAATAAAAATTATTCAATCTAAGTTCCCCCTTCGGCATCGCCTTCGGCAAGTCTATGGCGACCGAAGGGGGCAGGGGGCTTTATTTCCCCACCACCACTTTTGCGTAGCGGATTATTTTATCATTCAGAAAAAATCCTTTTTCAATTTCATCCAATACTTTACCTTTTAATTCTTCTGTTGGCGCATTAATTTCTGTAATGGCTTCATGAATATCCGGATCGAAATCTTTGTGAACAGTTTCCATTGGCTTCAGTCCTTTTGCAGATAAAAGATTTCTGAGTTTTGTAAAAACCAACATCACGCCTTCTTTTACTGATTCTATATCGCCTGCTTCGTTCATTTGTTTTTCAGCCCTTTCACAATCATCTAATACTTCCAGCAGGTCAGTGATTACTTCTTTACCTGCAGTTTGTATAAATTCCATTCTTTCTTTTGCGCTTCTTTTTCTGAAATTGTCAAACTCGGCCACTTTGCGGAAAAATTTATCTTTCATGTCCTCCAGTTCTGTTTGCAATTTCTCCATGTCTGGTTCATTGGCTACCGGCTCATGCAAATGAGTAGTGCCACTCAGGTTTTCATCGGCGTTTATACCAAAATTTATTTCTGTAGTTTCCTGCTCCTGCTTTTTTGCCTGTTCTTTTGCTTCCTTCATATCTTTTTGTCGTATTTTTTAAAAATTGATTGCAAAGGTAAGGTTGTCAACAATTCTGCCAACTATAAGTACAGGGACAAATTGGCGCAGGCCGAATGAAAAATTGATTTACCTGTTGGTTATGAATGGCGAAGCGTCTGCGGCTACCTTTGCGCCATGTATAAAGTTATTCTTAATAAAAAAATCAGCAGGCGGGTGCAGGATGGGCATCCCTGGATTTTTGCAAATGAAGTGAATAAACTTGTTGATGAAAGGCAGGCAGGAAAACAAGTGGAGCCTGGAGAAATAGTTTCTGTATTTACACATGATAAAAAATTTGTTGGCCAGGGATATATCAATCCAAAATCGCAAATATTGGTTCGCCTGCTCACGAGAGATAAAAATGAAATCATTAATGAAGATTTTTTTTACCGCAGCATTTTAAAATGCTGGCAGTACAGGCAAAAAATTGGTTATACAGAAAATTGCCGCTTGGTTTTTGGCGAAGCGGATGCTTTACCTCAATTGATAATTGATAAGTTCAACGATTATTTTGTTATTCAAACTCTGGCGCTGGGTATTGATCTGTGGAAGCCGGCAATAGTAAATGCCATCAATAAAATTTTTTCTCCCAAAGGAATTTATGAAAGGAACGATGTGCCGGTAAGGGAGCTTGAAGGAATGCAACAGCAAAAAGGTTTTTTATCTGAACCATTCGATACAAAAATTATAATCAATGAGAATGGCTTAAAGTTTCATGTTGATATTGAAAACGGACAGAAGACCGGATATTTTCTTGATCAGCGGGATAACCGCAGGGCCATTCAGCAAATTGTAAAGGGAGCAGATGTGCTGGGTGCATTTACATACACAGGCACATTTGAAATTCATGCGGCTCATTACGGCGCAAAATCGGTTCATGGCATTGATATTTCTGAGAACGCCGTGCAACAGGCAAATAAAAATGCGGAACTAAATGGCCTTGAAAAAATTTGCCGCTTTGAAACAGCCAATGCATTTGATGCATTGAAACAATGGAGTAAAGAAGGCATGCAATACGATGTGGTGATGCTGGATCCGCCCTCCTTTTCTAAAAGCAGGGAAGCAATACAAGGCGCCGTTGCGGGTTACAAAGAAATTAATCTGCGGGGAATGAAATTGCTCAGGCCCGGAGGATTCTTAGTTACTTCATCCTGCACCAATCTTGTAAATGCTGATTTGTTTTTACAAATAATTGATGCCGCAGCAAAAGATGCGAGAAGAAAATTAAGACAGGTAACCTTTCAGGCGCAGGCTGCTGATCATCCAATTATCAGTGGGCTGGAAAATACACATTACCTGAAATTTTTGATTGTGGAAGTGCAGTAAATAAAAAAACACTTCTTTCAAAGTGCTTTAAAAATATTTTATTCTAAAAAATTTATTTCGATACCTGGAATTTGCCAGACTCTACCACTTTGCCAGACTGGTCTTTTAGCTGGTAAATATAAACGCCGCGGTTGAATGAATTAAGATCAAGTGTAGTGCTTGCATTAATATTTTTTGCTTCATACACTTGCCTGCCAATAAAATTTATTATCTGCAGCGTATATCCTTTTTCATATTTATTTTGAAACTCAAACTTTGTAAAAGAAACACCCGGATTGGGAAAAATCTTCATTATACGCTGAGTTGCATCCTGAACAGGCTTACGATTTTCCTGACCATTAGACTGGAAAACAGTGAGAAGAAAAACTGATAATATGGTTAAAAGGCGAATCACCAAATCAAATTTACTTTATTTATGCAAAATAAACGCTTTTTTTTTCTTGTGCAAAGTAAAAGCCACTTCGGAATAAAACCACACCGAATCACGGATTAATAGCCAATAAAACCGTAAAATCCCGTTTTGGAATTATTTCAAAGCTTCAAGAGCAAGAGCAATTCTTTCAAAATTTGGTTGCTCCCCGGCATTTTCAAGAACCTCAGCGTAACGAACAATGCCATCTTTGTCTATTACAAAAGCAGATCGTTTTGCAACCCCTTTCATATTATAGCCAAACATTTCATAAAAACTACCATAAGCGGCAGAAACATCTTTATTAAAATCGCTGAGCAAAGTAAAATTAAGTTGTTGATCGGCTTTGAATTTTGCAAGGGTTTGCAAACTGTCAACTGAAATACCAAAAATTTTTACATGCGAATTATTGTAAAAAGTTATGTTGTCACGAACGGCACATAACTCTGCCGTGCATGTACTGGTAAATGCAAGAGGGAAAAATAACAGCAATACATTCTGACCCTGTTGTTCTGAGAGAGTAATTTTCTTTTTCTCACTGTCGTACAAAGTAAAATCGGGAGCCAGTTGTCCTATTTCAATCTTCATAGTATTTTTTATTGTGAATAAAAAGCAGCTATCAGTTTCAATGCTTTCAATTATCTTCAAAGAAACAAATAAGCTGTCAAAAGGTTTATTTTTTATTTACCACCGAAGTAGTCATTTGACCTTCGGATAAAACCAACTATTATGAACAAAGTACTTACAGAATTTATCGGCACATTTTTTCTTGTAATGGGCGCTGCCCTCGGCGGCGGATTAGGCGCAGCCTTAGCGCTTATGATTATGGTGTATGCAGGTGGTCATATTTCCGGTGCACATTATAATCCTGCAGTTTCACTGGCAGTTTGGATTCGCGGCAAATCGAGCATTGGAGAAATGCTTGGCTATTGGATGAGCCAGGTTGCCGGCGCCTTGCTTGCTGCTATTGTTGTTGCAAATGTTTTTGGAATTAAAGAGGCACAAGTTTGCGTTATTCCTTATGATGGAGTTGCAAAAGCGGTAATTGCAGAATTTTTAGGAACATTTGCTCTTTCTTATGTTGTATTAAATGTGGCTACAGCAAAAGGAACTTCTGGCAATAGTTTTTATGGGCTTGCAATTGGCGGTACAGTATTGGCAATGGCAACAGTGGTAGGACAATTTTCTGGCGGAGCATTTAATCCGGCTGTGGCAATTGGGTTGAGTTTGCAACAAACTTTTTGCTGGGAGCAAATTTGGATTTACCTGCTCGGTGCTTTTGCCGGAGCAGCATTAGCAGGGTTGGTATTTAAAATGAATAACCCCGGTGATAAATAAAAAAGATTCGAAATAATAAAGCTCCTGAGAATGGGGCTTTATTTTTTTAAAATTTAGGATTAACGTAAGGATTGGATCGGTCAGCAAGTTTTGCAATCCAACTAATAGAAATTTCAAATCCGCCACGGCCATGGCTCGATGGTTTTAGTTTTGAAATATTGGCATCATAACTGAAAGAAACAGTAAAAGGATGGTAATCTAATTTTACAACCGGTATCAGAGCATCATTCCAGCGAACAAAAGTTCCAAAGTGAATGGCATAGTCTGGCTCATCAGGAAAATCGCCAAACTTAAAACCATACATAGCGCCAAAAACAGTTTCTTTAAATGATCCCTGTCTTGAGTGATCTCCCTGAATGGTTATGTACGAATAATCATTTACTCCCAATTTCAATCCACCGGAAAAAACCCATTTAGGGTTAAGTTCGATCTCTTTGTTTTTATAGAAAGAAGATTTTGGCCTGTTAAAATGATGATAAGCCGCACCGATATAATAATTGTTATCTGGATTATTTTTAAGGGCAGAATTAAAACTCATGCCCACACTGCCATCAATGTATGAGTAGGAGGGGTCTGTAATATTTTCACCAATTCCCATTCCCTCGTACTGGCTGTTGGTGGTAATTTTTGATAAATCAATACTGTGCTGTACCCAACCGCCCATAAAACCAAGCGACAGGTATTTACTTTTATCACTGCTTAATGATTTGTGATAATTCAATGCTGGTAAAATTTGTGTATTGGTATAAGAAACAGTTCCTGCTTTATCATAAAAAAATTGCATGCCCATCGTTACAAAATCTTCGCCACTGCCAACCGGAGTTTTATACTCACCACTGAGTGAACCGGTGCGATAGCCAGTAGTTACACTATTCCACTGATCCCGATATACTCCCTGCACCCTTACATCGCCTTCAAATAATCCGGCAAGTGCAGGATTTCTCAACATCGGCGATTGAAAAAATTGCGAGAAATGAAGATCCTGGCAATAAGTACGGGGTACGATGTACGAAGTACTTAATGCAATCAACATACTTATTTTTAATATTCTTCCCATGATTCTCTTTTATAATCTACTATGAATAAAAAACATTTGAACTATAACACTTCTTACCTCTGACTTCTAACTTTATACTTCTTACTTATCTGATTAATGTGATATTTCCTGTTGACGAAATCAATTCACCATTCTGGCAATAAACTTCCAACTGGTATATATAAACATCAGCATTTGCTTTCTTTCCTTTCCATGTACCATCCCAACCATTTGAAGCTATGTTTACAGGAAAATCATAGCGTTCAAAAATAATTTCGCCCCAGCGATTAAATATTCTTAAAATTTTTGCCCTGTCAATTCCGGTTCCTCTTGGATAAAACACATCATTGCTGCCGTCATTGTTTGGAGAAAATGTATTAGGCACAAACACATTTGCATTTTTACAAAGAGCTTTAATGAGAATAGTTCCTGTGTTTTGACAACTGTTACTATCAGAAAATGTAACAGTGTACTGCATGTTAAAATCTGGTGTAACTGATGGCTGCGGACAAGTGATGCAACTTAAAAAAGTAGCAGGTGACCACAAGTAACTTGTCATATTGCCAGAATAAGTTGCAGGAATTAAAACAGTAGTTCCTGCAGCGGTTGTAATATCAGGAGGCATTGTTACTGTTGGCAGTGGATGGATTCGGATATTTCTTGTTGTGGTGTCTTTACATCCGCTGCTGTTTGTTGCTATAAGTGTAGATACAAAATTTCCGGATGTACTGAATGTTTGCAGAGTTGGATTTTTTAATGTGGATGTTCCGCCGTTCCCGAAATTCCAATTCCAGGTAACAGTTGATGTGTCGGGTACATTAAAATTTCCAAAATACTGCAGCGGCGCATATAAACAGGCTTCATTATCGCCATCAATTCTTATATCTGGGCGGGTAACAATTTTTAATGCACTATCTAAACGAATTGTATCCACACAACCTTGTTGAGTTCTGACTGCAAGAGTTACATCATAAAATCCTGCGCCACTGTAAAAGTGTGATGGATTTTGTGCAGTTGATGTGCTGCCATCACCAAAATTCCAGAAATAATTTGTAACCGGATCATTGTAGGTAGTAGAGTCAGTAAAATTTATTAATCCTGCATCGCATTGAAATAATTTGTCAAGGCCAAAATTTGCTGTGGCGCCAACAATGTAAACGGTATCAAGCCCGGTTACCGGAATCAGGCAGCCTGTTGGATCTTGCAAAATTACTTTTGGAACAAAATTTCCAAATCCATTATACAAATGTGAAATGGAAGGTGCATTGGTAACAATCGATTGCCCATCACCAAAATCCCATAAATAAGTAGCAGGCCCGTTGCTGATTGCATTAAATGAAACAGTTTGAGGATTACATCCTGCCAAAGGATTATAAGTAATTCGGGACCCTGTTGTGTCGTAAAGCCGTACAGTTTTGTAAGAAGTATCTGTACAACCGCCCAGGCTTGTAACAATCAATTCTACATTATAAACACCTGGTGTGGTAAAATAATGCGCAGGATTTTGCAGGGTGGAAGTAAATCCGGGTTGAAATGTCCACATTGATGAAGTATAAAATGTGGAATTGTTTGTAAAGTTTACTTCAAATGGTGCACAGGAACTGATAGAATCATCTAACAGGAAGTTAGCATTTGGGTCATCAATGGTAATGTATGAATTTCTAACCAATGAATCCGAACACCCATACATATCTGTTGCAAAAAGTTTAACAGTGAATACTCCTGTGTTAGAATAGGAGTAACCCGGACTACTTGCAGTAGAAGTATTTCCATCTCCAAAGTTCCAAGAATAAGTTAGATTAGAACCTCCAGAACCATTAATGAAATTTATAGTTGACCCAGGACAAGTTACAGTTGTCCATGTAAAAAAATTTACGACAGGATCTGTTGAATGAATCAGGTTACTTATTAATATGGAATCATAACATCCAACTGCATCAGTTACTTTCAGACTAACTGAAAAAGTGCCAACAGAATTATATGTATGAGTAAATGGTGGTGCAGTAAAAGTTTGAATATTTCCATCTCCAAAATACCATTTCCATGAAGTAATCGAATTGGCATTATCGGGTATTGAAAGATCATTAAATATTGTTGTAAGCCCATTACAACCATCTGTATTGGTAGCGCTAAAATTTGCAACCGGACCATTTGTTCTTATATAATTATTCTTAATAATTGTATCCCTGCAGCCATTCAGATCTGTAGTAACCAATGTTACAGTGTATGTACCAGCTGTTGCATATAAATGACTAATTGTATTTGTTGCCGTGTTTACCTGTATGGCATCGCCAAAATCCCAGAAGTAAATACTGATGTTTGCTGTATTGATATTAGTCGCAAGAAACGAAACTGTGTTTCCACGGCATAGCGTAACAATGTCGCTTGTTAAATCAGGATTCTCGTTTATGGTTTTTATTGTTTGAACTAAAGTATGGCTACAACTTCCATTTGTTACCGTCAATGAAACAGAATAAGCTCCTAAGCCGGGAAAATTATGGGGTGGAGGATTTTGTAATGTTGAAGTAGTACCATCTCCAAAATTCCAAAGCCAGGTAAGCGGACCAATTGAATTATCTGTAAAAGTAAATTGAGTTCTGTTATTACAATTTGGTATTGCTGTAAATAGTGATACAGGTGGCAATACATTTATATAAGCTGTCTTTGTTTCTATATCAGGGCATCCACTGTTTTTAGCGGTAAGTTTAATAGTAAATAATCCTGGTGTTGTAAACTGGTGAGTTGGATTTTGCAAATTCGATATAGCGCCATCACCAAAATCCCATAACCATTCATCTGCTGGTACAGAAAGATCTGTAAACTGTACATCAGAAAATGCACAGGCAATAAGTGGTGTAGCAGAAAAATCAGCGGATGGCAGAGTACCCACTTTTACGGCATTTATCAATGTAAGTGTATCAGTACAGCCCAAACTTGTTGTAATAATTAATCTTACAGTATAGCTTCCTTGTGCAATATATGTGTGAGAAGGGTTCTGCAATGTAGAAGTGGCGCCATCTCCAAAACTCCATAAATATGAAGTAACCAAATCTAATGAAGTAATAGTCGGAACAGGATTTATTGTAAAAGGAACACATCCCTGTATCGGTATGCCACTGATGGCTATAACCGACTTATTAATTTTAATATAGTTTGGTTTAATTAATGTATCTGTACATCCTGCGCTATTGGTGGCAATTACTGTTACTGTAAAATTTCCATAAGCTGTATAAGTATGAGCAGGGTTTTGTGCTGTTGATGTACTGCCATCGCCAAAGTCCCAAAACCAACTTACAGCACTTATTGATGAATTTTGAAAGTTTACAGTTAATGGCGGTTTACAATTTATGGTATCTGGTGCAGAAAAATTCGCTACAGGTCTTGGTGAAATAAAAATAGTTCTTAATGCCGTATCTGTACAACTGGCGTAAGTATTAGTAAGTATAATTGTGTAAGTACCCGGGGTATTGTAAATTTTTATGGGGTTAGAAATAGCAGATGATGTGCCATCGCCAAAATCCCAGATTTGAGAAACCGGAACAGGTGTTGATGAATTTGTAAAACCAACTGCGGCATTTACACAAGCAGTATCTGGTGAAGAAAAAGTAGTTGAATTTGTGCTGATCACAACTGCATTATTTTTTACAATAGTTGCCTGGCATCCCAAACTGCTGGTTACGGTAAGTGTTACATTAAATGACCCAGTTGAATTATAAATATGAGTTGGATTTTGCAAAGTGGAACTGCCCCCATCACCAAAAACCCAATTATAACTGAGTGTACCAGGCCCGGTTGTAGTATTTGTAAAATTTATATTAACCGGTGGACTGCAGAATGCAGGTAAAGTATTTGTAAAATCCGGAACTACACCTGCAGATACCTGTACATAAAAAGGCTTACTAAATATTTTAAAACAACTTTTATCATTAATAACTTTAAGTGTCACTGAAAAATTGCCAGAGCTGGTATATGTATGTGAAGGGTTTTGCTGAGTTGAGGTAGCTCCATCACCAAAATTCCACTCCCAGGCAGCGTTTGTATTTCCTGTACCGGCTGTAGAAAGATCGGTAAATTGTACAGTATGCGGAAAACAACCTACCGTATCATCAGCAGAAAAATTTGATGTTGGGTTTGAGTAAACTGAAATATAACTGTTACGGGTAAGTGTATTTGATCCGCTTGCATTGGTTACTGTAAGAACCACTGTATAAGTTCCCGGAGTAAAATAAGTGGCTGTTGGGTTTTGAGATGTGGAAGTAGATCCATTTCCAAAATCCCATAACCACGATGTAGGTGCATTGCCTGATAGATCCTGAAAATTTACAACAAGTGGTGAACAACCAGCCGTAGTAGCTGTAGTAAAATTAGCTACGGGCAACTGTGCATTTACAGATGCTGATACCACAAAGCATAATATTATTAATGCTGTTGTTCGGTTCTTTAGGATATTAATTATACTCAGTCTCAATAGCAGTACGTTAAAAAATGGATTGATATAACGGTTATAATGTCTCAAAAATTATATTTTACATGAGAAAAAATATTAACTCATTGAAAACAAGTGCTTATGTTTTAATTAATAAAGGTTACCAGTTGTCAATAAATCAATCGCCTGGTTTTTCAGGAAGTAATTCATTGACCCGATCTGTAATTAATCGTTTAACCTTAATAAATCAACTGTTGCGCAGTTGATGGGGCAGGGATTTATAATTTGTCTAATCTTAATGTCTTTGTTTCAACTCCAATTGTTTGAGTGGCTTCCACAAAAGTCCAGCTGTTATTGGTAATGTTCCAAGTACCATTGATTAAAATAATAGGGTTTGGTGCACCAGGAAAATCAGCCCAGGTAGTCATGGCTGTAGCATTGCCATCCCAATTCCCTGTTCTTTCTGTGGCGCCATTTTTAATGGCATCTACAGTTTTATTGGCGTAATACTGAAATTTATATCCGGAAAAATTTGATGTAATATTTGTGCCGCTTTGTGTAAACCGGGTGATCACCCATTGGCCGTCGGTCATTGCCTGAATCACTAAATCCGCACCAATTTTTTCTTTGGCTTTTTCGCAACTGCTCAAAAGAATAACAGAGAGAAAAAAAGTAAATAGTTTTTTCATAATTGGTTTAAAAAAGGAAAGGCAAGATAGTAAATACAAATGAGCCATGCAACCTTATGAGTTTTTTGTTTTAATCGTAATCAAATAGAAAAGACCGCTGATAACGGTCTTTGTATAAACGTAAGAATGTTGATATTATTTTGGATAACCCGGGTCAGCTTTTATTTCATTTATCTGCTGGCTATGCCTGTTACTATGACCAGAAATAAAAATGCTAAGTTGGTAACAATCTATCCAGCCAAAAGGCATTTGTACCACATGATTTCTCAAATCTTCAGTAGTGCTTTTTAAATATTTTATATGTTCAGCCCTGGCAGTTTTAAAAGTAGTAAGTGCCTCGTCAAGTGTTTTGTAAGGTGTATTTTTCGGTTCAAATGGTTCAAATGTTTTCACTTTATTCGATCTGTCGGCAATCATTGTGGCTATTTGTTCATCAGTCATTTTTATTTCAGCTCTTTTCTCGGGATTGGCAGCAGATTTTAAAGAACCTTCCAGCATGGCCCATAAATTTTTTTCTGAAATAGCAATATGGTACACACATTCTTTTGCCGACCATTTGTCTGGTGCTGATTTGTAGTTTAATTGAGCATCAGTCAGACTTTTTACTGCACCCACCACATCACCTTTTGTACTTTTCATGTGGTCTGTTGCAAATTTTCTTTCCTTTTTAGAAAGAGAGTTATTTGTTGGCGTACCGGCTAATCCTGAAATAATAAGCATGGTCAGCAGGATATAGCCGTATTTTCTTTTTCTGCGCATGTCAATCGTTTTTAAAATGAATAAATAGCCGGGTAGTTTTTATTTTCGAAGGGAAAGGACGGAAAAGATACGAAAGGATTTCATTTAAAGAAATATTCTTTTTCAACTTTTTTTGCAGGCAAAGGATTTACGGCTTTCTTATCTTTAGTTTATGAAAATTTATGAAATAATTTCATTTCTTGAAACAATTGCCCATCCTTCGCTTCAGGAAACTTATGATAATGCCGGGTTGATTACCGGCTATCAAAATTGGGAATGTAGTGGTATTCTTGTTTCACTTGATGCCACTGAAGAAGTGATAAACGAAGCTAAAGCCAAAAATTGTAATTTGATTGTGGCTCATCACCCGATTATTTTTTCAGGCCTTAAAAAAATTAATGGAAAAAATTATGTGGAGAAAGCAGTAATAGCCGCTATTAAAAATGATATTGCCATTTATGCCATTCATACAAACCTTGATAATGTACTGGCAGGTGTAAATGGAAAAATTGCAGACCTGCTTGGTCTTGAAAATATTTCAGTTCTTTCATTTAAAGAAAATAGTCTGAAGAAACTGTTCACTTTTGTTCCGGTAAATGCGGCTGAGAAAGTCAGGAATGCAATTTTTGCCGCAGGCGGTGGCCAAATTGGAAATTATTCTGAATGTAGTTTTAATGCAGAGGGCACAGGAACTTTTAAACCAGGTAACAACACAAACCCGTTTGTTGGTAAAATAGGTGAGCGGCACCAGGAGCCGGAAATAAAAATTGAAGTAATTTTTCCTGAATGGCTTGAGAATAAAATTATTCAAAGCCTTCTGCTGGCTCATCCTTATGAAGAAGTGGCTTATGATATAATCAGCCTGGATAATAACTTAAGCAGTATTGGCTCCGGCATAGTTGGAGAATTAAAAGAAACGGCAAGCGAAGTTGAGTTTTTACAAAAACTTAAAAAGGTTTTTAACCTGAAAATCATTAAACACACAAAGCTTAAAGATACCCCGGTAATAAAAGTAGCCGTTTGTGGTGGTGCCGGAAGTTTCCTGATTTCCCGGGTTTTGGCCGCCGGAGCAGATTTTTTTATTACTTCAGATATAAAATACCACGAGTTTTTTGACGCTAACGACGAGATGGTGATTGCCGATATCGGCCATTATGAAAGTGAGCAGTTCACCATAGACTTGCTGAAAGATGTTTTGGCGCAAAAATTCCCTACATTTGCCGTCCTTAAAACAGAGGTGATTACAAACCCGGTAAGGTATTTCTAAAAGAGTCAAATAGTCAATAAGTCAAAGGGTCATTAAGTCAAATAGATAGAAAGCTTTCAGATTGACTTTATGACTCAATGACCAAATGACTTGATAAAAAAGAATCTACAAACTAAAAAATACATGGCACACGTAAAAGAGTACTCAGTTCAGGAAAAACTTTCTTCCTTAGTAATGGTTCAGAAAATTGAATCAAAACTGGATGAATTAAAAGTTCTCAAAGGTGAACTTCCCATGGAAGTAGCCGATCTGGAAGATGAAATACAGGGATTACATGCAAGGCAAACCCGTATTGAAGAAGAAATTAATGGCATTACCGAATTCATTGAGCAAAAGAAGGAAGCAATTAAAGAAGCACAGGCACTTGGAAAAAAATACGAGAAGCAAAGTGAGAACGTAAAGAATAACCGTGAGTTTGAAGCCATCAATAAAGAAATTGAAATGCAGCAGTTGGATGAGAAACTTGCAGAAAAACATATTAAAGATGCAAATGAAGAAATTGCTGAAAAAGCAGTTGCTCTTGACAAGGCCAAAAAAGCAATTTCTGCTAAAGAAAGTGTTTTAAATACCAAGAAAGAAGAATTGGAAAAAATTATTGCTTCTACTGAAAAAGAAGAAAAACATTTTAATAAACTGGCCGCAGAAGCAAAAGAGTCCGTTGACCCCCGGTTGTTGACAAGTTATAGTAAAATACGTCATAGCTATCGCAATGGACTTGCGGTGGTACAGGTAGAACGTGATGCCTGTGGGGGTTGTTTCAATGCCATTCCTCCGCAAAAACAAAGTGAGATACGCCAGCATAAAAAAATAATGGTGTGTGAAAACTGTGGCCGTGTACTTGTAGATACGGATTTGCATGCTTCCATTGAAATAAAATAATTTTTTTAAAATATTTCTAACCCGTCACGGTTTTACCGCGACGGTTTTTTTTTATTTATATTGCAAACGCAGGATGCTAAAAAAATTATCTATACAGAATTATGCCATCATTGATGAACTGGAAATTGAATTCAGTGATAAAATGAATATTGTAACTGGCGAAACCGGCGCCGGTAAATCAATTATTGTTGGCGCCCTTGGTTTAATACTTGGTGAACGGGCCGATTCATCTGTTTTGGTAAATAAAGAAAAAAAATCTGTAGTCGAAGGGATTTTTATTGCAGAAAAAAGAAAAGAAGTAAAAGATTTTTTAAAAGAAAATGAATTAGACAGTGAAGATGAAATAGTGATTAGAAGAGAAGTGGCGGCAAATGGAAAGTCGAGAGCATTTATAAATGATACCCCTGTAAATCTGGAACAACTTCGCCAGTTGAGCTATATGCTTGTTGATTTGCACCAGCAATTTGACACATTACAAATTGCAGAAAATGATTTTCAGCGGCAGGTGCTCGATGCTTTAGCCGGCCATGCTGATTTGCTGAGTGAATACCAGCTTGCATACCGCAGTTGGAAAATTTTGCAAAAAGAATGTGATGAATTGAAACAACAAAAGCAGCAATTTGATAAAGAAGCAGACTACAATAATTTTCAGTATAAGGAACTCGAAGAAGCAGCATTGAAAGAAAACGAACTGGAAAATGCGGATACTGAATTAAAAATGCTGAGCAATGCGGAAGGAATAAAAGCGGCATTGGAAAAAGTGAATTATGATTTAAAAGATTCGGAAACCCCGGTAGTGCAGCAGTTGAAAATATTAATAAACCAGTTGCTGAATTATTCTTCATTTCACCCGGGCATTCCGCTATTAATAGAAAGAATACAATCAGCCCGTACAGAATTGCAGGATATAGCAGATGAAATAGACACCATCAGCGGAAAAATAAACTACAGCCCGGAACTCATTGAACGACTGAATGAAAAAATAGCGGTGGGTTATAAATTAATGAAGAAGCACGGCGTGAAAACAACAAATGAATTAATTGAAATAAAAAATGAGCTGGCAAAAAAATTGCAGGCCGTATTAAATATTGATGAAACAATCCGGAAAAAGGAAATTTTGCTTGTAGAGACAGGGCATGCCCTGTCTCTACTCGCCAAAAAAATATCTGACGGCAGAACCAAACAGGCAAAACCCCTGGAAGAAAATGTAAATAAATTATTAGCGCAGGTAGGCATGCCCAATGCAAAAATCCGCGTAGAGGCAGGGCATGTAGAGACAGGGCATGCCCTGTCTCTACGCCTGAATGAATACGGCGCAGATACAATTGATTTTTTATTTGATGCAAACCTGCCTGCCGGCGAGGCAGGTAAAACCGGTCAATTTTTACCCATAAAAAAAATAGCCAGTGGTGGCGAGCTGAGCAGGCTGATGCTTTGCATAAAATCAGTAGTGGCAAAAAAATTAAAACTGCCAACATTGATTTTTGATGAAATAGATACAGGCATTAGTGGTGAAGCTGCAAAGCAGGTGGGTATCATTATGAAAAACCTGAGTGCAGGTCACCAGTTGATTGCCATTACCCACC
>JANOJO010000569.1:0-2110 GCA_031418795.1 Bacteroidota bacterium
GTGGTCAAATCCGTATTCGTGGCAATCGTAGCCTGACAGCAGGAAATGATGCGCTAATTGTAGTAGATGGTTTTACTTACAGTGGCAGTTTAAATGATTTGAATCTGGATGATATTGCGAGCATTGATATATTAAAAGACGCTTCGGCTACTGCCATCTTTGGTTCGCAGGGTTCCAATGGGGTTATTATTATTACTACAAAAAGAGGAAAAGTAGGTAAGCCGGTAATCAGCTATAATACAACGTTAGGCTGGAGTGAGATTATTGATGAATTTCCAATGTTTACAGGCGCAGAATATTATGATTTTAAAGCAGAGTCAAGATATGGCGGAACAGCAACCGGGCCTGCCGTGTTTGCTCCTGCGGAATTAGTGGGAAGGGCAGACGGAACAAATACAAATTGGCAAAGCCTGCTTTACAAAAAAGGATTTATTCAAACGCATGACCTTAGCTTATCCGGCGGAACAGATCTTACACAATATGGAATTGGCGCAAGCTATCTTGATCAGGAAGGAGTTATTCCTTTAGTTGGTTTCAAAAGATTTTCATTAAGGGCAACCATTGATCAGAAAATTGGCAAAAGAATTAAGATTGGACTGAATACTATGAATACACTTAGCTATACAGATGGCGATGGTGTAAATCCAATGTTTAATACAATTTCATTAAGCCCTCTTACATCTCCATATAATCCTGATGGTTCTATAAATGTACAACCAATGGTTGGTCACCAGGATGTTGGATTCAAATTAAACCCATTAACATTAACTAATAAAGATGCTGTATATGACAGAAGAAGAAGGATGAGAACATACAACACTTTATATGGAGAAATACAGATAATTCAGGGTTTAAAGTATAGAATAAATATCCAGATGGATATCAGGCAGGATAATTATGGTACCTATCGCGGGGCCAATACAGTTCTTACAGGAGCTTCCAGCACACCTTATCTTTCCAATACAGCATCTGTCAGCGATGGAGAAGCATGGAACTATGATATTTATCACCAGTTGACTTATGATAAAACCATTGCACAAAAGCATAGAATAAACTTTAACGCATTATATGAAATAAAAGAAGACGAGTCAAAAAGTTCTAATTTCAGCGGCACAGGTATTCCCGCAGATTATGTACAAAATACCAACCCCGCACAATATGCAAGTGTTATTACCGGATCAGGCAGTTATTCAAGATCTGGTTTATTATCTTATATGGGCCGGTTGAATTATACATTCAATGATAAGTATAATCTTACGGCTACTTTCCGCAGAGATGGTTCTTCCCGTTTGGCAGATGGTAATGAGTGGACAAATTATCCGGCTTTGGCAGTTAGCTGGAATGCCAGCGAAGAATCATTTTTACAAAATGTTTCCTGGCTTTCTAATCTGAAATTAAGAGGAGGTTGGGGTAAATCTGCACAGCAGGGGATTCCACCCTATTCCACGTTAGGTAATCTTGCAACAAATAATTACAATTTTGGCAATGCGACTGCAACTGGTTTCTATGTAAGTGTACTTCCTAATCCTTTATTAAAATGGGAAACTACTACCGCGACCAATTTTGGTTTGGATTTTGGTTTATTCAAAAATCGTATTACAGGATCAATAGATATTTACGATGCTGATACAAAAGATATACTGGTTGCTAAATCTTTACCAATAAGCAATGGAGCCAACTCAATTTTCACCAATGCAGCCAGTACTACAAGTAAAGGGGTTGAGATTGTATTAAGCACGGTGAATATAGATACCAAAAATGGGTTTAAGTGGACGACTGATATTAACTGGAGTCTTAACAGAGAAAAAATAACTGCGCTTGAAGAACCAGGCAAACTTCAGGACATTGGCAATGGCTGGTTTGTTGGTCAACCACTTAATGTTATTTATGATTTTAAAAAGATTGGAATCTGGCAAACAAAAGATGCAGCATTGATCGCAACTTATGGCGCTCCACAGGCAGCAGGCAGAATAAGAGTGGAAGACAGGGACAACAATAATATCATTAAGTGGTTGACCAACAAACCAGCCATTGCCAATGTCCTGAAGTTTGCCTGGTTCTTCAAGCGCAGTTATTTTTTCTCTGTTAAGACTCCAGTTAATATCAGTCG
>JANOJO010000570.1:0-5788 GCA_031418795.1 Bacteroidota bacterium
CTTTTTGCAGGTGCAAGAGTTCTATTCGCCTTTGTAAATTTTGATGGAAAAACAAATTTTAATAGTTTGGTTTGTACGCCAATGGCAGAAGTTGGTTACCATTTACTTTTTTCAAAAAATAAAACCCTTTTTGCATCGCCATCCATTGGCTACGGCTTTACAAAAAAAATAACCAAAGAGTTTAATTCATTGGATGAAGATGAAGGAGGAAGAGTTATCCCTTCTTTGTCTGCCGGTTACCGCTTTTAATCCTGATTATTTATCAAGATTAGATTTCATCCGTTCAATCTGAATTTTTGTACCCAACACAATTACTTTCATTCCTTTTGTTATTACAGTATCTTGTGGTGGGTTGATTACAAATTTTCCTTCGTTGTTTTTTATACCGATACAGTTTACTCCGGTTTTTTTCCATCCCATCACATCATGCAGTGATTTGTTTTTGATATGTTCAGGCAGTTCATCATACGGCACAGATTCCACATTTATGCTTTCCCCTTCTTCCCCGGATAAATAATCAATAAACTCAATAACATCCGGTTTTGAAACAAGTGTGGCCATGTGGGTGCCTCCAATTTTATCAGGCAGAATCACATTATCTGCTCCGGCTTTTTTTAATTTGGGCATGGTATTACTGTCACTGGCGCGGCTGATAATCTGAATACCCGGATTTAAAGCACGGGCTGAAAGAACGATAAAAACATTATCAGCATCTGCAGGCAATGCAGTAATTAATGCTTTGGCTCTTTCAATACCTGCTTTTATAAGATTATCATCATCAGTGCCATCACCTGACATAAATAATACTTCAGGGTGCTCCACCATATATTCTTCCATTGCCTGTGTATTTTTTTCAATCACAACAAAAGGAACATTATGTACCTGTAATGTTCTTGCAGCCTGGCTTCCATTACGCCCAAAACCGCATATCACTACATGATTTCTGAGTTTGTCTATTGATTGCATAATCTTACGGTTTTTAAAATATTGATTAATCTCTCCACTGATCACGAACTGGGTTAGCCTTGCCAGGATAAAAGCAAGGGATGACCAACTAATGATAAGCAGGATAACAGTAAATAATTGTCCCTGGCTACTTAATGTTTTTACTTCACGAAAACCAACCGTTGTAATTGCCAGCGTAGTCATATAAATGGCTTCCATGAAAGTATATTTTTCCAGTATCATATAGCCTGCAATGCCGGATGCAATGATGACATGCAATACCAAAAGAGGAAACCATAATCTTTGTAAAAAAATTTTCAAACTCTGATTTTACTTTAAAAGTAGTTAAAGCAAAGGATTAAATGAATGAGAATTAATTTATAGGCTGAATTATTAAACACCTGTTTTTTTTCTGTTAAACCAATAATAAAACGGAACGCCACTCAGCATTAGTGCCATGCCAATACCTGCTTCTCTTGGTCTTTCTATAATTGTATTAATAAATAAAGCAGCACAGAATAAAATAACAATTGCCGGTACAATAGGGTATCCCCATACTTTATACGGCCTGGGTGCATCTGGCATTTTTTTACGAAGAATAAAAACACCAACAGTTGTCAAACCATAATAAATAAAAATGGAGAAGATTATCATGTCGGTCAGTTGATCGAATGTGCCGGATAAAACAAGAATACAGGCCCACCATCCCTGGATCCACATGGAGCCTGCAGGTACTTCTGCATTATTAAGTGAAGCCGCATTTTTAAAAAACAAACCTTCTTTTGCCATTGCATAATAAGTGCGGCAACTGGAAAGAACCGTAACATGATTGCAACCAAGTGTGGTAATGGCTATCAAAATTGCCATGAATAATTTTCCTCCTTCACCCCAAAAAACATTTACTGCATCTACTGCAGCAATACTGTTTTGAGATTTATAAATCGTTTCCAATTCAGGAATGGAAAGAAGTGACAGGTAAGTTAAGTTTACCAGTAAGTAAGTACCGATGATAACAAACATACCAGTTACAAGTCCCAGTGGAATATTCCGCTTTGCATTCTTTACTTCGCCACCAATATAGCCAATGGCAGCCCAGCCCTGGTAGGCCCAGAAGGCTGCAAGCATGGATGTAAAGATGGCTGCAAATGTTACCGGCACACCTGTAACTGATGTTGTATTAAAAACATTTGATAGATCAGATTGTGAACTGCTTAATCCAAAAATAATAATGAGAAGAATTCCCATCATCACAAGTATTAATAAAAAAGTGCTGAGCCATGCGCCGCCTTTTAATCCTTTACTATTTACCCAGGTAAGTAAAATGATGGAAAAAATTGCAAGCAGCTTTACATTAAAATCTTTGAACGGATAAAATATACCAAAAAGATTTAGTTCAGACCAGGACTGCAACACAGGTGGCAGTTGTTCTATATTATTTATTGATTGAGAAAAAATATAAGCAAGCGATGAAATGGCCGCAGTTTGTATTACAGCAAACATGGACCAACCGAAAATGTATGCAACCGGCTTGTTGTAAATTTTTTTATAGTAAGAATATTCGCCGCCTGTATCAGCCAGTAAGCCTGCCACTTCTGCATTGCACAATGCGCCAAATAAACTGATAACACCACCAAGCACCCATGCAATCAATACCCAGCCGGATGAATGTAACTCCGCCGCCATCGGCGCTACTTTTTTATAAACACCGGAGCCAATTACATTGGCAATAACCACCACCACCACCATGCTAAGGCCAAGTGTTTGTTTCAAATGTTTGGTTTTTTCCATGTTGGGTAAATCTAATTCTGCTAAAAATAATGAAAAGCAATCTCTTTCTGTGACTGATTGGTTTTGCAAAACTGAATTCCTTTGTTGGGACTTTATTATTTGAACTACAGAATAATCTTTTTTGAAAAATGTGCATATGTGCATAAAAAATTGCAGGTGGCCGTTTGTTTTCGGTGAAAAAGAATTTAACTTTATGAAAGCCCCTCTTAATATCCACACAATTTAATCGCTCCCTATCTTCCGCAGCCCCATGAGCATCTTCAGACAGGAACTTCAATTGCAGTTTGGTTTTAAAAAAAAATAATTTATTGAAATATTTTTTCCGCCTGTGAAAATGGATGGCTAATATATTTTTTAACCTTTAAAATCAATTTTTATGGAAGTAATGGTTCATCATGCCGAAAAAGTACAGCAACTGTACGATGCTTTTAACAGGGGAGATATTCCCTTTATTCTGTCAACACTTCACAAAGATTGCATCTGGGAAGTGATGGGTCAACCGGATGTTCCTTTTGCCGGCATTTATCACGGGCCGGAAGACGTTGGAGAATTTTTTAAAAAGCTGAATGATTTGGTTGAGTTCAAAGAAATGGTTCCTGAGCACATTCTGGAAGCGGGTAACCTGGTAGTAACCACCGGGCATTACAATGCGATAATCAGGAAAACTAACAAAACTGTTTCAACCACATTTGCCATGTTTGATGAGTTTAATGATGATGGTGAAATTGTTCATTTCCGTGACTGCTACGATACTCTTTCTGTAGCAAAAGCTTTTGGTAATTAAAGTGTGAAGAGTAACGGCCTGCAACTTTTAATTGAATGTTGCAGGCCGTTTTTTATTTTTCATCTGCACTGGGCCCGTACATGCCAGGTATGGCCACATCAAGTAACCTCAGGTAAACTGATAACTGTGCCCGGTGATGATAAAGATGATTCATTGCAAAATTTCTTGCAACCACTGCTTTTGGCATGGTAAAATAAATATGATCGCCATTGCGCAATGTCCAGTTACTGAGAAAAATTTCGTCAGTTGCATTTTTTAATTCCTTCATTGCTCTGGTGCTGCAATCATCAAACAGTTTTAATAACTCATCTGTAGTTGCAACTTTATTGCTTGTAAATCCTTTTGCAAAGTCCAGTTCATCTGTTATAAATGTATTTGTCATCCAGTCCGGTATTTCAGCCACATGTGTTGCAAGCCTGCCGAGTGTCATTGATTTTTCATGTGGTTTCCAGTCAGCTTTTTCCATTGGAACTCTTTCTAACATTTTTCTTGTGTTTTTCAATTCCATTTCATACTCAGGAATTAAGGCATCTCTGATTGGCATAAATTTTATTTTTTATGTTTACCAAATGTTTTATCAGCCTGCTCTGCCATTTTTTCCAGCCTGCTTTCCATACCGTGTGTCATTTCTTCCGGGTGTTTAATATCATGCATCACATCTTTCTTACGCACCATTTTCCAAACTTGAATAACGGCAGTAATTGCAAATATGCCACCAATAACCCAGTTTAATATGTGCTGATTATTATTTATACTGTCAGCAATTATCTGGCCGCCATAAATAAAAACAAGATTTCCGGTAAATGAACCTATACCAATGCCGATGATGTATATGTTGTAATGGTTGTTCTGAGGCAATAAAATTTTTTTACTGAAAAGCACAGTACTCCAGCCAAACCAGAAAGGAATCTGAACAGGGTTCAAAGCACTCATGGTAAATCCCAAAAGTATTTTCGGCATCTGGCTGCTGAGAATTTTATTTTCCTGTACAGTTGGGTTCAGCGCTGCATAAAAACTAAATGCAGCCAGTGCAAGTACAATAAGCAGTGTAACCCATTCAAGTATTTTAAAGAAAATTTTCTGCCTGCGAACCCAATCCATAGCCACTAATGAAATGCGGACATAAATTATTTCTGCAATTAATGAACCGATGGAGAAATAGATGGCTTGGGTTATTCCTTCAGAAACTGAAATCTGCATGGCAGCTACATTTAATGTACCGAGAGGTAATGAGCCAAGAAAGCTGACAAGCAAACCCATTAAAAGTATTTTAAGCAAAGGAGGCATTTGCCGAAAATACGAAATGAAACAAATGAAAAATGATTAGTGAATGAATACGGGGTTATAATTTTTTTCCAAAAACCGAAAGCACAACAGTAAGTTCATCAGCCATGGAAAAACTTCTGCCGCCTACGCCAAAATCTCTTCTATTGATGTTGAATTCGCCTTCAAAAAGATAGCCGTCATCTTTTGCAGTATATGTGAAAGGAAATTTTACTTCTTTGCTCACACCTTTAATAGTGATATTGCCAAACATATAGAAATACTCCGGCTTATTGGTTTTTGTTATTTTGGTAGAAATAAAAGTGAGTTTTGGAAATTTTTCCACATCAAAATATTCAGGCTTTCTTAAATGGTTATCTCTTCCTTCGCTATCAGTGTCCACAGTTTTTGATTCCACACTTACTTCAAAATTCGCAGTTGACAGGTTTGCCGGATCAAAACTAATGGAACCACTAAGCCCTTCAAATGTGCCGCCGGTATTGATACCAAAATTTTTAATAATAAATTTTACTTTGGAGCCTGCATCTGCCGGAACATAAGATTGAGCTGAAACAAAAACAGCGGGAATTAAGTATAAAAAAGAGAGAAATATTTTTTTCATTATATAGCTATTAACAAATAAAAGAACGAAAATAATATTCAAACAGTTGCCTTGAAAAACCAGGAAATGCTTATTTAATAAAAATTAGGATTTTTTTATAGAAATAAATTTCAAATTAGTTATCACTTTACTCCTTCAAGTTCTTTCAGCCTGTTTTTTGCTTCTTCATGACGTGGATTAACTATCAGCACTTTTTTATACCAGCTAATTGCGTCTGTTTTTCTATCAAGCACCTGGTAAGTTTTTGCAAGGCTTAGAAGAACAAGATCCTTGTCTGGAAATTCAAAAGCATTATTTTCAAAAATAATTCTTGCTTCTTCATACCGCTTCATATTGAATAATTGATTGCCAAGAAAATCCATTGAAATCCAATCAATATAAAAATG
>JANOJO010000571.1:0-12795 GCA_031418795.1 Bacteroidota bacterium
GCTGCTCACCAATACAATTTTACTTTTTATACTTGTGCGGTTGGATGCTGACCGGCAGATGGTGCTTCGATAAAGCCCACCTATCCCAATAGCTATCGGAACCCGAAGGGAGGACTTAATAACCCTACATTTGTAATTAACTTAATAACCCCAATAACTTTTTAGTAGAATAATTTTCAAGTTTGATGTATGCAAATTTTTCCTCTGTCAGAAGGCAGTTTTACAATAGACAAAACAAAACTCTTTATTCCTTTTGATGAAGATGAACACGACTTGCAAACACGGCCTGTTGGTAGTTTGCTTGTGGAAATTCAGCCTTTTGTTATTATTACTTCAAAAGACATTTTACTGCTTGAT
This sequence comes from Bacteroidota bacterium, assembly GCA_031418795.1. Classification (GTDB taxonomy): domain Bacteria; phylum Bacteroidota; class Bacteroidia; order Chitinophagales; family Chitinophagaceae; genus VBAS01. The sequence goes on from JANOJO010000571.1 coordinate 358, forward strand.
ACCGGATTGGGATTTATGCAGGATGGGCAATTACAAATTCACAAGAATCTTTCAGCAGCAGGTATCAATCCAAATGATATTACAAAAGTATTGCTTACACATTTGCATAAGGACCATGCAGGCGGTGTTTCATTTGGAAATGAACACACCTCTTTAAGTTTTCCCAATGCAATTTATTATGTGCAGGAGAAAGAATTAAGCTTTGCATTTGAAAAAGGATTTCCTTCTTTTATTACAGATGAATTAGCTGCTTTAAAAAATTCTTCACAGATTTATTTATTAAAAGATGAAGAAGGTGTAATAGACAATTACATTCATTATAAAATCACTGGTGCACACTCTCCATTTCACCAGGTATTTTGGATAAAAGAAAACAATCAAACAATTTTTTTTGGTGGTGATGATGCGCCGCAGCTGCAACAAATGAAACACCGCTTTACTGCTAAGTATGATTTTAATGGAAAACTTGCTATGGAATTAAGAAAAGAGTGGTGGCAGCGTGGACAGGATGAGAATTGGACTTTTCTGTTTTATCATGATGTAAAAAACCCGGTGTTACAATTTTAGTTTTATTAGAAATCATAATACCTTAAATAAATCCGAAATCTAAAATCCGAACCCTGCAAAATGAAACAGCCGATCCTAAAAAGAACCGGCTGTTGTTTTCTGGAAAAAAATTTGAAAAGGATATTAATAAGAAAATTTAAAATCTCTTATTTGGCCGATCATCCCTTCGGCTTTTTACCTGCTCTTCCCTGATTTTTTTCAGGTTGTCAATAAAAACTTTTTGCTCACGAAAAATCGCATTACTTCTTTTCTCTCCTACTATTTCCCGAAATTCAATGCGGTAGCGGATTTTCACTTCAGTAATTCTCTGTTCACGGATTAAGTTATCTCTTTCTTTTAGGTTCTGTCTCCAATCTTTGAAGTAGCGGATAAAAACGGGTGTAAAACGTTCGGCCTCATTATCAGAAAGTTTGAGTCTTCTTTGAATAAACTCTCTCATCTTATCCCTGATTTTATCATTGTCATCTTCTTGTGCCTTTGCGGCAAAGCCAGAAAACAAAGCAAGGGTTAATATGAAGAATATCTTTTTCATTTTTATTTCTTAATTCAATAAAGCATCTGTATCAACATTTGATTCCAAAACTACGGCTTCGTTTAAAAAATCCTGCAACTCTTTTTCTGAAACATCTTTCATCAGCTCTTTTATTTCTTCTGATTTTACCGGTTCGATGTCATTAATACTATTAAAATTATCATCGTCTTTAGCAAGGGTTACAAACTCATCCAACTGATTCTCGCTTACTTTTTTTGTTACATTTTTTTTCACCCAGGCTTGCGGGTTTTTATTTGGGTCAATTGATTTTTGATTTATAAAAAGCAATGCGCCAATTGCAATCACTCCAATAATTGAAGCAGCGACAGCCATACGATACCATCTGCGGCCGGTGAAGGAAATAATTTTTGCTTCTTTTTTCTTTTCAATATCCGGACTCAGGTTTTCAAAATAACCAGCAGGTACACTGTATGGAGATTTTTTACTGATACTGCTCAACAGTGGTGAAAGGGTTTCCATTTCTTCAGCACTTGTTTGGTAGTTGGTATTTTTAAGAATACCCTGCATCATTTTTTCACTTAAGTTTTCAAAATAACCGGCAGGCACAGTAAACGGCATTTCTTTAGAAATACCACTAAGTGCAGGAGATAGAATTTCCAATTCCTCTTTCGCTGTTGAAGCATCCAAAGCTTTTACACGGTTCAAAACCTGGTTGGCCAATCCTTCAAAATAACCATCGGGAGCCGTATAAATATTTTCAGCGTTGATGTTGGCCAATATACTTTCCAAGCCGTTTAATTCATTCAATATGTCGTTCCTGTTTGTCATTTTTATTTTATGCTGCAAAGCCTGGCTGAACAACACGTTTCTAAGACGGAAATGGGTTTTATAAGTTTAATGATTCTTAATGTATTCCTCAATTTTTTTAACCGCATGATGGTAGCTGGCCTTCAGGGCGCCTTCGCTGGTTTCCAGCACCCGGCTCATCTGCTCATAAGGCATCTCATCATAGTACCGAAGCTGGAAAACAATCCGCTGCTTTTCAGGAAGTTGCTGTATCCCTAATTGCAATTTCCATTCCAATTTTTGTCCATCAAAACCCTGGTCGGCTCTAATTTTATTTTCAAGCCCGGTTTCCACATCGCTCAAAGAAACGGAAGCTCTTTTCTTTTTTTGTTCCAAAAAAGTGAGGCATTCGTTGGTAGCCACCCGGTAAAGCCAGGTATAAAGCTGGCTGTCTTCCCTGAAATTTTCAAGTCCTTTCCACACCCGAATCAATACATTTTGCAACACATCGTTTGCATCTTCATGCTCCACCACCATGCGGCGCAGATGCCAGTAAAGTTTTTCCTGGTATTTTTTTATAATGGTGGTGTATGCTCTTTCTTTCATAACCGGGTTACGAAATTGTTCCAGCAATTCAGCATCACTTGTGGTAGTCAGGGCCATTGGTTCGGTCTTTAGTCGGGTTTAGAATATTGGAAAATCAAATTGTTTAAAGTGGTTTATGGTTTAAAATTAAAAAAGAAAATGAGAAAATTATTTTTTATTCTTAAAAGGCGGTTTTATTACAAAACCGGTGCCTAAGCGTATTGGATAATAATAGAAATCAAAATCTTTACTGTTCAGACGTCCGGATAATGTTCCGAATAACTGTAACCCTACGGTTTGATTTTTTGTAAAAAATATTTTTGTATCAAATGAAAAATCAAGAAAGGTTGACCATTTTGGATAGGCAAGTGGCGGTAGATTATATGATGATTGCTCCTGCAAAGTGTAATCTGTGATTACATGATTATATCCTACATAATTTAACCTTGTAGTAAGTGTTTGATGAATAATCTTATTATAAAAATGAACACTTCCCTGCAATGACCACCTGTTTATTTTGCTTTTATAAAAATTAAATTTGGGCGATACGGTTGTAGTTGAGTTATCATAAAGTGTTTCATTCATTTCAAAATTTCCATTTGTATAAATGCCGAACAGGGAAATAAAGAAAGAGTTTTTATCTTTTACTAAAGGGATATAAACTCCTGCTCCGGTATGAAATCCATTATGTTTGTACAGCAGCAGCGCACTGTCAAAAGTGGGTGAAAAAATATAGTAATGTTGTTCTGTATCACGATTTTTGTAAGTATATAAGCCACCAATTACTGCAAGCCTGTTAGTAATTGCATAGCTGCTGTTAAAATCAAAACCTGGCGGAGTACTTACTGAAGCGGATAAATTATAATCTTTTTTTTCCTGTAAAGAAGGTGAGTTTACCTGGGTTGGTGAATATAATCTTCGTTGAATAACACTGCAGGAACAAATTGAGAATAGAAAAAATAGTATGAAAATATATTTCATTTGAGAAAGTAATTATTACATCTGCTCATCTCCGGGAAAAAATTATTTTCTTACCATCACTTTTTCTGCTGCTGCAACTATATCCGGTATATCCATCCCATATTTTTTCAGCAATTCTTTTGGTGGACCGCTTTCTCCAAACGTATCTTTTGTGCCAACATACTCAATCGGTATTGGAAAATTCTTTGCAGCACATTGAGCAATCGCATCACCCAGGCCGCCAATGATATTATGTTCTTCTGCAGTTACAGCACATTTTGTTTTTTTAATTGAGTTGATAACAGCAGCTTCATCCAGTGGTTTAATAGTGTGAATATTTATTACCTCAACACTAATTCCTTTTTCTTCTAAAATAACTCCCGCTTGAATTGCATTCCACACCAAATGACCGCAAGCGAAAATTGTAACATCGGTGCCTTGAGAAAAAATTTGTGCTTTACCAATTTCAAATGGAAGTTCGGAAGTAAAGATCGGCCACACGGGTCTTCCAAATCTTAAATAAACCGGGCCAGCATAATCAGCAATGGCCATGGTAGCTGCTTTTGTCTGGCTATAATCACAGGGTACAATCACCGTCATGCCGGGTAGCATTTTCATCATGCCGATATCTTCAAGAATCTGGTGAGTGGCGCCATCTTCTCCCAAAGTAACACCTGCATGTGATGCGCAAATTTTTACATTCTTTCCGCTGTATGCAATGCTCTGGCGTATCTGATCATAAACACGGCCGGTAGAAAAATTAGCAAAGGTTGTGGTGAATGGAATTTTTCCACCGATGGTTAATCCGGCTGCAATGCCCATCATATTGGCTTCAGCTATTCCGCATTGAATAAAACGTTCAGGAAATTCTTTAATGAATTGCTGCAACTTAAGTGAGCCTGCAAGGTCTGCTGTAAGTGCAACAATGTTTGGATTTATTCTTGCCACTTCAACAATTCCATCTCCAAAACCACTGCGTGTATCTTTATTTCCTGTTGGCTGAATTTCTTTTAGCATTTTTTGAATTTTGTGTGGCAAATGTAAGCGTAATGAGTGAATGGTGAATTGTGAGTGGTGAATGAGGAAAAGAAAAATTATTTAGTTCAACTCACCCGGTTTTCCGGAAAATACTTTCTCATCTGCTTTTAATCTCTGCTCCCATTTCCAGGCAGTAGTTACCATTTCTTCCAATCCGTATTTTGGTTGCCAGCCCAGATTATTTTTTGCCAAATCATTGTTGGCATATATAGACATTATATCACCCGCCCTTCTTGGCCCGATTGCATAATTTAATTTTACTCCACTTGCTTTTTCAAATGCAATGATTGCTTCCAGTACAGTAACTCCATTACCTGTTCCCAGATTAAATACTTCGCAGGCCGATTTATTTTTTCCTTCGGCCACATAGTCAACCGCCAGTGTATGTGCATTGGCAATATCACATACATGAACAAAGTCGCGGATACAACTGCCATCCCGTGTTGGATAATCATTTCCATAAACCATCATCCTGGGCAACTTGCCGATTGCTGTTTGTGTAATGGCAGGAAAAAGATTTTGTGGTTTGCCCACCGGCATTTCTCCAATAATTGCTGATGGGTGTGCACCTACAGGATTGAAATACCTGAGCAGGATACATTTTGTAGAAAAACTTTTTGCAAATTCATTTACTATTTGTTCGCCCATTTGTTTTGTAACGCCGTATGGAGATTCAGCGGGTTTCAACAAAGTATTTTCTGTTACCGGGCTTTCTTCAGGGCTGCCATACACGGTGCAGGAAGATGAAAAAACAAACCAGGGAATTTCAAATTCATTTACACATTTGAGCAAATTGATAAGTGAGTAAAGATTGTTTTCAAAATACATTAACGGGTTTTCTACAGATTCATTTACCGATTTGTAAGCCGCAAAATGTATGATGCCCCTGATGTCTGTATTTTCCTGGAAGATGGCAAATGTGTCATCAAAATTGCAGAGATCAACCTTATAATTTTTTATTTTCTGCCCGGTAATTTTTTCAACTCTTTCCAGCATGAAGGCATTGGATCTTGAATTATTATCCACGCAAATTACATCATACCCGTTTTCAATAAGATCAACAATGGTGTGAGAACCGATATAACCGCAGCCGCCAGTGACTAATATTTTTACCATGAAAAATTATTTCTGGCAAAAGTCGGTAAAAAAGAAAAGAGATCAGGTTAGAAAAATAATTTTACAATTGAATATATTCCGGCAGCTAATAATCCACTCACTGGTATTGTAAGTATCCATGCCCAGAGAAGATTTACAGTAACACCCCAACGTACAGCAGATAATCTTTTGGTAGCGCCAACTCCCATAATAGCCCCCGCAATAGTATGTGTGGTGCTTACGGGAACTTTTAATGCTTCCGTCACAAATAAAGTAATAGCTCCGGCAGTTTCAGCAGCCACCCCTTCAAATGGAGTGACTTTGGTGATACGAGTTCCCATTGTTTTTACAATTCGCCAGCCTCCGGACAAAGTACCCAAAGCCATGGCCAGGTGACAAGCCAAAGCAACCCAGAAGGGCAGTTCCTTTGCATCTCCGATTAAACCAGCGGCCATCATAGCGGCTGCAATAATACCCATGGCTTTTTGTGCATCGTTGCCACCATGACCTATACTGAATGCTGCTGCGGATACTAACTGCATTCTCTTGAACCATTTGTTAGACCTGGTCACATTCAGGGTATTTAAATAAAAAGTAATAATGCAAATCATTAAAATGATAAAGGCTAAAATGCCCCATTTAAAATTTCTGGGAAAAAACAGCACTTTCATGAAATAAGAGTCAAAACCTACTTTTTTTAATTTTTCCGGATCCAGTTCAAGATTATGATAAAGCAGGTATCCGGCAATTATCAAAATCAAAACCGAAATAAGTTTTGGAAGATGGTTTTTACGGAAAGAATTGAGAAACCACAGGGAGAGAATTAATGCCATTATCATACCAATCAATGGCGCAAGGAAAATAAAAGCGGCTGTTTTCATAATTATCGGAGCACTTACAGAACCGAAACCTGCATGTGCTATAGCTGCGCCGGCAAATCCACCCATTAATGTATGTGAGGATGAGGAAGGAATACCAAACCACCAGGTGAGCAGGTTCCATATTATGGCAGCTATAATTCCTGAAAAAATTACCGGTAAGGTGATGAATTCTTTGTGAACGGTTTTAGAAATGGTGGTTGCTACATTAAAATCCGTAAAAATATAAAGGGCTACAAAATTGAAAAAAGCAGCCCAGAGTACTGCCTGGAAAGGCGTTAATACTTTTGTAGAGACTACAGTGGCAATGGAGTTTGCAGCGTCATGAAAACCATTGATAAAATCAAAAATTAAAGTAAGAGCTATAACTACTATCAGAAAGGTCATCATAAATTTTGAGTTGTAGTATTAGTAAAATTCGGATGTTCAAGTTCCTTCATGTTAATTGAAACCCAATCTGCATATTTAATCAGGAATATTTAATAATGATTGATTCAATCACATTAGCCGCATCCTCACATTTATCAGTGGCAATTTCCATTACCGTATAAATTTCTCTTTTCTTAATTACTTCTTTAGCATCCGGTTCGGTTTCAAACAGCCGCTCAATACTCATATCGAATACATCATCAGCCTGGTTCTCCATGCTGTTTATTTTTACCAATGCTTCAGTAATTAACCGCACATTTTTCATGTTACGAAGTTCTTTTACAGCAATACAAACCTGTTCAGTGCTTTGCTGAATAATTTCTGCCAGCTTCTGTATACCTATATCATTAGGATTTACTTTATAAAAGTTTATTTTTTTAGCCGTAGCATAAATAAGGTCGGCAATATCATCCAATGCAGTGGCGAGGTAGTGGATGTCTTCCCTGTCAAAAGGGGTGATGAAATTTCTGCCCAGTTCAGTAAAAATATTATGGGTCAGTTCATCATTGGCATGTTCCAGGTCCTCTATCTGTATATGAATTGATGCCCGCTTATCAAAATCAGCTTCGGCAACTAATTCTCTCAGTTTATTTGCCATTAATAAAGAATTGCCTGCTACATTTTCAAACAGTTCATAAAACACTCTGTTTTTAGGAACGAAGATTTTCATGATGGAGTTAAATCCCATAGTAAAAAATTTATGGATACGAAGATACCCGTCCGCATATAATCTAACCCCGGCCCGGCAAGAATTAATAATTTATTAATATAGAGATAATAATTCCATAATGACGGGGTAACACAATTATAATATATGCAAGAACTAACTTGCGGAGGTTTATTAATTTATCATTAAAACATTATTATTAAATGATTAAGCCAGGGTTAATTATTACAGTTATTCTTGTTTTTCTCTCTTCTCAGGGGAATGCACAACGCTATCTTACAGATATTGATTCTTCTTTTTTTATTAAGGACACTGTTCGCCCAATTATTAAGAGGTTTGAAAATATAATTATATCCGGCTATATGCAGCCACAGTTCCAGGTGGCTCAGTCTGAAGGTGCGCCGTCTTTTGCCGGGGGTAATTTTTCCCAATATTCTCAAAGCCGGTTTATGCTCAGACGGGCAAGGGTAAAGGTTGATTATCTTCTTAAAACAAAAAAGAATTTACCGCAGGCTTTATTTACATTTCAAATAGACGCTACAGAAAGAGGAGTGATTGTACGGGACATGTTTGTAAGGTTATTTGAAACAAAAGGAAATTTTATGTCAGTGGGAGCTGGTTTATTTGCAAGGCCATTTGGTTTTGAAGTTAACCATAGTTCTTCTTCAAGAGAAACTCCTGAAAGAGGCAGAATGTCTCAAATACTGATGCCGGGTGAAAGAGACCTCGGCGTTGTTTTTACATTTGAATCATTAACCAATAAACACAAACTAAAAAATTTTAAATTCGATGCAGGATTTTTTAACGGACAGGGAGTGGTTGGTGCAACAGATTTTGACGATCACAAAGATTTTATTTCAAGACTTATATTAAAGCCGCAAAAAATAAATAAAATTGAAGTTGGCGCTGGTCTTTCTTTTTTAAGAGGCGGATGGAAAAACGGAACAAAATATGTTTATAGCGGTGGCTCAGCTTCTAATGGCGATAAAATTTTTGTTATTGACTCCTCGGTTTCAAATTTAGGTAAAGCATCACCCCGGCATTATTACGGTGCTGATGTGCAGGTAAAATTTCACCATGCATGGGGTGTTACTGAGTTAAGAGCAGAGCATTGGTTTGGCACACAACCCGGAACTAACACTACAACATTTAACCCGGGAGTATTACCCAATTCAAATGGTGTGTTGCTGCCTACCTATATCCGTCATTTTAACGGATCATTTTTTTATTTTTTACAAAACATAGTAAATACAAAACACCAGTTGCTGCTAAAGTATGACTGGTATGATCCGAACATTAAAGTAAATAAATCTGAAATTGGAAAGGCTGGAACTAACCTTACAGCAGCCGATATTAAATATTCAACACTTGGCACCGGGTATGTTTATCATTTCAATACACAAACCAAACTGATTTTTTATTATGATTGGGTTAAAAATGAGAGTACTCAATTTTCAGGGTTTACAAAGGATTTACAGGATAATGTTTTCACTTGCAGGCTGCAATTCAGGTTTTGATTTTTTTTGATCATATTTCCATAACATTAGTACTACAATTCCGTAACAAGCAGGTAACAGGCTCATAATACTATACAGGTAGTTTTGCCGCAACAAAAATCAAATTATTGTGAGCAAGATTATCAGCACGTTTATTTTAAGTATTATTATTTCCGGTTCTGCCCTGGCACAAAACGGAAAAATTTCAGGAAAAGTTAAAGACACAAAAACAAATGACATATTGGTTGGTGCCAATGTGATGCTAAAAGGTCAGTCTAAAGGAATTTCAACCAGCGTAGAAGGAACTTTTCTTATCAGCATTGAACCGGGCACTTATTCAATCCTTGTTTCTTATTCCGGGTTTCAGTCAAAGACAATAACTGAAATTGAAGTAAAAGCTGGTCAGCTTACAGAAGTGGATATTTCGCTGGAAACACAATCAAAAGAAATGTCTGCAGTTGTGGTCACCTCTTCCGCAAAAAAAGAATCGGTTAATGCCTTATACAATTATCAGCGTACACAAGCCGGTATGAGTGATGGCATCGCTGCTGATGTCATCCGCAAATCGCCAGACAGAAACACAGGTGCTATTTTAAAAAGAGTAAGCGGCGCCAGTGTGCAGGATAATAAATTCGTTGTGGTTCGTGGCCTTGCTGATCGTTACAACGGGGCGATGATAAATAATTCTGTACTGCCCAGCAGTGAACCTGACAGAAAATCTTTTTCTTTTGATATTATCCCCTCTAACCTGGTTGATAATATTATCATCAACAAAACAGCATCACCCGACTTGCCCGGCGATTTCAGCGGCGGAATGGTACAGGTAAATACAAAAGACGTTCCTTCAAAAAACTTTTTTACACTTGGCGCCGGCTTTGGCGTAAATACACAAACAACTTTTAAGGAATTTAAAACCGGTATAAAAGGAAGTATAGATTTTCTTGGCTTTGATGATGGCACCCGCAATATGCCGGACGCCTTTCCAAAGTCAAGAACAAAATACAGCAGCGCCACAGTGGATGAACAATTTGCTTTTTCAAAATCATTCGAAAATAATTTCGGGCTTCGCAAAAAAAATACTGCGTTGCCTGCTCAAAATCTGCAGTTAACTTTTGGCAACCGTAAAGAAATTTCCAACAACAGTTATTTCGGAACTGTACTGGCACTTACTTACCAGAATGCACAAACCATTCAAACAAGCAACAGAAAAGATTTTGAAAGTGCCGGCCTCACTTCTTATGAATACACAGATGTGTTGTATAAAAACACAACCAGCCTCGGTGCATTGGCCAATTTTTCTTTTGTAAAAGGTAAAAGCAAACTTTCTTTTAAAAACCTTTTCAACCGCGGATTTGAAAATACATTTACTACCCGCAATGGATACAACTTTGATAACGACCAGGAAATAAACCTGGATAACGGAACCACCGCTAATGATCTTTTAATAAAAACATTAATCAGTTCGCAATTAGAAGGTGAACACAGGTTGGGAAAAAATAATCAGAAGCTTAACTGGAATATAAACTACACATCTACCAACCGCGACCAGCCGGATCTTGCAGTTATCTCTTATTTCCACCCCATCAGTTCACCATCTTCGCCCTACTCGGTTATACTTCGTCCGCAAAATACTTTCCGCTTCTTCAGCAATCTTGATGAGAATGGTGTTGGTGGCAATATCAACTACGCCATTCCTTTCAACTGGCTGAAAGAAAAACAATCTTTCAAACTTGGCTATGTAAATCAATACAAGGAAAGAGAATTTCAAACAAGATTTCTTACTTATAAGAAAAGCCCTTACGGTACTTTTAATGAAAGCCTGCTTCTTTTATCATCCGATAAAATATTTAATAAAGAAAATATTCATCCCAACGGATTTATTATTGAAGACATTACCAGCAATACTGACCGTTACAATGCCACATCGCTTTTGAATGCCGGTTATGCACTTTTTGATAACCGCTTCAGTGAAAAAATAAGATTGGTATGGGGTGTAAGGATTGAAAGCTTTGATCAAAAAGTAAACACCCGTGATCTTTCCGGCCGGCCGGTAGAAGTAAGTAATGACAATTTTGATGTGCTGCCTTCTGCCAGTTTTACTTACAGTTTTTCTAAAAAACAAAATCTGAAACTTGCTTTGTCACAAACTGTATCAAGACCGGAGTTTCGTGAGCTGGCCAATTTTTCTTACTACGATTTTGTTACAAACAGCTCCATCATCGGAAACCCGGATTTACAACGCAGTCTGAATACCAATGCAGATATCCGTTATGAAATATTTCCCAATGCAGGTGAGATTTTTTCTGTATCAGGGTTTTATAAAATATTTAAAAACCCGATTGAACAAGCTATTCTTTCCGGCTCAGTACCCAGCAACCGTATCCGCACATTCATTAACTCAGATGAAGCAGATACTTATGGAGCAGAACTGGAAGTGAGAAAGAAATTAAATTTTCTGGGTAAAAAAACATGGCTTGAAAATACAATTGTGTATGCTAACGTAGCTATTATAAAATCTGCAGTAAATATTTCTTCGCTTAATCTTGAAAGCAAAGAACGTCCATTACAAGGTCAATCACCTTATCTCATCAATGCAGGAATACTTTATAATACGTCAAAAAATGGTTTAGCATTCAGCCTGCTTTATAACCGTACAGGGGAAAGAATTGCCGATGTAGGTTTTGCAGGCTACCCTGATATTTATGAAAGAGCCAGAGATATTGTGGATTTACAAATTGGAAAACAAATTGGAAAAAATGGAGAACTGAAACTGAATGTTTCTGACCTGCTGAATCAAAAAGTTATTTTCTATCAAAATTTAGATAGCAAAAAAACATTCAGCAGTAAAAAAGACCAGGTGGTGAATGATGTGAAATATGGTTCCAGTATTTCACTTGCTTACACTTACAATTTCAACAACAAATAAATTAAAACAGGAAAATAAAATAATATGAAGCAGTTAAAATTTGCAGGATGGATTTTAGGAGTGGCAGTAACGCTGACAGCATGTTCAAAAACTTACAACGAAGATGATGGCAGCAGCAGTGCAAGTGAACCCGGTGTACTGAAAGGAGAAATAACAACCTACACCAAACTTACCAATGACAGAACATGGCGGCTGAAAGGATATGTGTATGTAAGCAACAGAGCTATTCTTGAAATAGAACCCGGTACTGTTATAAAAAGTGATACTACACAAAAAGGTGCATTGATAATTGAAAAAGGTGCAAAGCTTATTGCCAATGGTACAGCTGCTCAGCCAATTATTTTTACATCAGGCAAATCTGCAGGGCAGAGAGCTCCCGGCGATTGGGGTGGAATTATTATTCTTGGAAAAGCAACAATCAATCAACCCGGAGGAGAAGCTACCATTGAAGGTGGCGTAAGCAGAAAATATGGCGGTGGAATTAACCCCAATGATAATGATAACTCCGGCATACTTCG
>JANOJO010000572.1:0-2805 GCA_031418795.1 Bacteroidota bacterium
AGTGGGTAAAGCCTTTGCTAAAAAAATGCTGCAGGGCAAGGGTGAATTTTATATTACACACATCAAAGGCAAAAAAGTAAAAGACTGGATTGCTTACCAGAAAACCACCAATGTATTTATTGATCGGTTTTTGGAAAAAGCAAACTCACTTAATTATTACTGGCATTCGTTGGGGCCGGTAGCTTTGGGTATTTCAACTTATATGCCTTTGAGTAAAGAGGAATTGAGTTTATTCAACCGCTTCCTGAATGTCTTTGAACTTGCTTACCGCAGATATATGGATATTGAACTGGCAATGGCACAGGCAAAAGAAGCGCAAATAGAATTATCATTGGAAAGAGTTCGTGCAAGAGCCATGGCCATGCAAAATTCTCATGAGCTGGCCGATCTTGTATCTACAGTATTTAAAGAATTAACTCAACTTGATTTTGTATTGACAAGCTGTATCATCTGGATACATGATCCGGAATTTATAACAAATGAATTATGGGTAGCCAGCTCAGAAATAAACAAACCAGCCCAGCCTTATTATCTCAAGGCGTTTCATCATCCGTTTTTCAGATCTATCATTCATGCCTGGAAAGAAAAAGATCAGAAATGGATTTACACATTAAGTGGAAAAGAAAAAGACAGTTTTGAAGAAGGCTTTTTTAATGATATTGCTATATTGCCGGATGTATTGAAATCCGCATTGGCAGTACCTGAAAAAGTTGTATTCTCTGCATCATTCAACAACTTCGGTGCATTGGAAATAGTAGGCACAGAACCAATCTCTGAAGAAAAATTTGAATTGCTTCACCGCTTTGGAAAAGTCTTCGATTCAAGCTATACCCGATTCAATGATTTAAAAAAAGCCGACGCGCAGGCAAGAGAATCACAGATACAGTTGGCTCTTGAAAGAGTTCGTGCAAGAACGATGGCCATGTACCACAGTGATGAACTTACTGAAGTGGTAAAACTGCTTTACCAGGAATTTGACAAACTTAAAATCAGTAATGAATCAACCGATATTGAAATAGGATTGATTGATGAAGAAACCGGCATTGCATCTATTTGGGCGCATTTTTATTTATCGGACGGCACCATTTCCACATTTAAATTTCCTTTAGCCCATTTTGAGGGGATAGTAGATGAATACAAACAATGGAAAAACACAGCAGTTGAAAAACGAAACGAACTCTTCATCACTACCGAATTCTCTGGTAAGCGTTGGGAGCAGTTTATGAATCTTACAGATGAATTTCCGGAGCTGGCTGAAATATTCAGGCCTTTAATAGAAGCAAAGATTACAAAATGGGTAACCCATAATGCCTATTTCTCTCACGGCTTGCTTACGCTGCAGGGAACAGAAGCCTATTCACCGGAAACACAGGTGATACAAAAACGTTTTGCAAAGGTTTTTGAACAGACCTACACAAGATTTCTTGATCTGCAAAAAGCAGAAGCACAGGCAAGAGAAGCACAGATTGAAGCTGCATTAGAAAGAACCCGTACACAGAGTATGCTCATGCAACATTCAAATGAGCTGGATATTACTTCAAGGGTTTTTCATGAACAACTTCTATTGCTCGGTATCGATTCAGAATTTTCTTATGTGTGGTTGCCTGATGTAGAGAAGGAAAAACATTTATTCTGGGCTACCTGGAATGAAGAACAAAACGGCTCTAATGTTATACAAAGCAAATCAGCAACCTACGATCTCGACAGAACTGAGCCCTATACAGCAGAATGCTTTATTGCATGGGATAGCGGAGACCCGCTTCATGTCTATCCGATAGCACCTGCCGAGGTCAAAAACTATTTTGATATCTGGAGCGAAATAATGGGGGATGCTAAAAAACAGAAACCTGAATTTTATCCGGAGGGATTGTATTATGTCGAAGCTTTTATGAAGTATGGTTGTTTCGGGATCAATATACGCAGGCTGCTTACAGAAGATGAAAAGAAAATTCTTCTTCGCCTTACAATTGAATTTGAAAGAACCTATACCCGTTTTCTTGACCTGCAAAAAGCAGAAGCACAAACCAGAGAATCTCAAATTGAATTAGGATTGGAAAGAGTAAGAGCCAGAGCCATGGCTATGCAAAACTCCACTGAGTTATCCGATTTGGTTGATACTGTTTTTAAAGAATTAACCAAACTTGATTTTGCATTGAACTGGTGTATCATAAACATCATTGATGAAAGTTCCATGTCAAATACCGTTTGGGCAGCCAATCCGGATATTAATAAAGCTCCGGAGTCTTATCACATGTTATTTGAAGATTATCCCTTTCATGATGCAATGATGAAAGGATGGAAAGAAAGGAAGACTAAGTCAGTGTATACACTTGAAGGAGATGAAAAACGGATCTATGATGAATATTTATTTAGTGAAACAGAATTTAAGAGAACTCCTGAAGCAGCGCAGACAGCATCAAGGGCTATGGAAAAATATGTTGTCTCTTTCTCATTTAGCAATTTCGGAGGACTGCAAACTGTAGGAGATGTGCCATTATCAGATGCTAATCTCGATATACTCAGCCGGTTCGGAAAAGTTTTTGATCTCACTTATACACGTTTCAATGATTTGAAACAGGCAGAAGCACAGGTAAGAGAATCACAAATACAACTTGCCCTTGAAAGGGTTCGTGCAAGAACGATGGCTATGCAGCATAGTGATGAGATAAAAGAGGCGGCTGCATTATTATTTCAGCAGGTAAAAGCATTAGGAGTTCCTGCTTATAGTTGCGGATATAATATCTGGGAAAAAAATGATAAGACATTTACTTCCTGGATGAGTACGCAGGATGGTAGTGATTTTAA
>JANOJO010000573.1:0-5853 GCA_031418795.1 Bacteroidota bacterium
GATGGTTTCCGGGTGCATAATTTTTTTCCCAACAGTCAGTTGATTGATAAAAAAAGAATGAGCCCGTTTTTTATGCTTGACTATGGTTCAAAAGTTGAATTCAATCCTTCTCCTGAACCAAGAGGTGTGGGTGTACATCCACATGCAGGATTTGAAACAGTGACTGTAGCTTATCATGGAAAAATAGCTCATCATGACAGTGCTGGTAACAGCGGCATTATTGGTGAAGGTGATGTACAATGGATGACTGCGGGTTCTGGTTTGTTGCATAAAGAATATCATGAAAAAGAATTCAGTAAAACTGGCGGGCTGTTTCAAATGGTGCAGTTATGGGTGAATCTTCCTGCTAAATTCAAAAAGACTCCGCCAAAATACCAGGAAATAACAAACAGTATGATGACCCATTATCAATTACCGGGTGATAATGGATATGTTGAAGTTATTGCCGGAGAATTTAAGGGAATGAAAGGACCCACATCTACTTTTACACCGATACATGTTTATAATGCAAGATTAAAAAAAGGTGCTAAGCTTGAAATGAGTTTTCCTGCTGAGTATAATACTGGATTGCTGATAATTGAAGGTGAAGCAAAAATTAGTGGTAGTTCAGCGCCGCAGGATCATTTTGTGTTATTAAAAAATGATGGTGAAAATTTTATTGTAGAAGCAACTGAAGATACTGTCTTACTTATTTTATCCGGCGAACCCATTCATGAACCTATTGCAGCTTACGGACCATTTCTGATGAATAAATGGGAAGAAGTAGAACAGGCAATTCAGGATGTAAATAGTGGAAAATTTGGCGTACTGGCCGATTAAAAATATTACCTGTGTAAAACAAATGTCAAACGTCAGCTACGGCCGGCGTTTTTCTTTTCCATAAAACTTAGAAGATTCTTCCTCGCATTTTTTTGTACGGCTCTTTTCATAAACCCTGTCCAGCCAAACCATATTCCTTTCCAGCCAAGAGCCTGGCCAATCCATTTACTCAAGCGGAATGCATCGCTGTGCTCAGTAATTTTTCCATCTTTCAATTTCATAAATGCTTTTATATTGTTCACAACTTTGTTTCCTGTTTTTGAAAAAGTATAAGCAGCTACCCATTTGCATGTGGCATATTCTTCGTCCAGCAATTCAATATCAGAAAAGGTTAATGAAAAATCTTTTGCATTTTTACAAAGCATTTCCCACATGGCTCTTGCTTCATCCCCTTTTAAAATTAAAAACACCGGGTCGTTGAAAACAATATCATCACTGTAGCACTCCTGCATCGTTTTATAATCAAGCTGCTGAAATGCGGTATAAAATTTTTCGATTACCTGTTTATTATCGTTCATAAAATAATTTTAATTGGAAAGGATAGATTGGTTAAATTTATTTTTCTAAAAATATACTTTAGACAAAACTAAATCATCATGCCGCGCAAACTACTTCTTTTTATTTTATTATTTATCTGCATTGGTTCCATTGCACAAACTGATCAGGACAGTGCATGGATAATGGAAAACTTTACTAAGACAGAAACGTACACCCCCATGCGGGATGGTGTAAAATTGTTTACCGCCATTTACACACCAAAAGATAAAAGTGAAAAACACCCGATACTGATGGTACGTACTCCTTATTCCTGTTCTCCGTATGGTGCTGCATTTTCATCAAGAATTACTTCAAGCTACTGGAAATATTATGCAAGAGAAAATTATATAATCGTAATTCAGGATGTAAGAGGCAGATGGATGAGTGAAGGTGAGTTTGAAGATGTACGCCCTTTTAATAAAAATAAATCTGGTAATGAAATTGATGAAGCCAGTGATACTTATGATGCGATTGATTGGTTAGTAAAAAATGTACCCGGCAACAATGGTAATGTTGGAATATTTGGAATTTCTTATCCCGGATTTTATGCTACGATGGCTGCTGCATCTGGACATCCGGCATTAAAAGCAGTAAGCCCGCAGGCACCAGTTACTGAATGGTTTTTAGGTGACGACTTTCATCACAACGGTGCATTTTTCCAAATGGATGGTTTTAGTTTTTATTCCGGTTTTGGAAAACCAAGACCAAAACCAACAACCGTAGGGCCAGTTGGCTTTGATTTTAAAATAAGAGATAACTATAAATTTTATCTTGAAGCAGGAACATTAAATGATCTTGCAAAGCTGATGGGTGACAGTATAAAATTCTGGAAAGAAATGTATGCACATCCTAACTATGATGATTGGTGGAAGGCAAGAAATGCAAGAACGGCGATGTATAATATTAAACCAGCCATGTTGGTTGTAGGCGGATTATTTGATGCAGAAGATTGTTATGGCGCATGGAATTTATACAAGGCAATTGAAAAACAAAATCCCGGTGCAAGCAACAAACTTGTAATGGGCCCGTGGAGTCATGGACAATGGGGCGGCCGTGATGGAAACAGCATGGGCAATATCCGCTTTGGTTCCAATACTTCAATTTGGTATCAGAACAATATTGAAATTCCTTTTTTCAATTACTATTTAAAAGGAAAAGGCGATAATCCAAACCTGGCTGAGGCTACAATATTTTTTAGTGGCGCCAATGAATGGAAAAAATTACCTCAATGGCCGCCGGCTGAAATGAATGCAAAACCTTTTTACTTAGAATCAAATGGAGCTTTGTCATGGAACAAGCCTTTAACTAAAAACAGTTTCAGCGAATATGTAAGTGACCCTGCGCATCCCGTTCCATATACAGAAGATGTACACCATAACCGCACTGCCGCTTATATGAACGATGATCAGCGTTTCGCATCAAGAAGAACCGATGTATTAACTTTTCAAACAGGTGTATTGGCAGAGGATATGACATTAGCAGGCCCGGTTGTTGCAGAATTATCAGTTAGTATTTCCGGAACTGATGCTGACTTTGTAGTGAAACTGATTGATGTTTTTCCTGATGACTTTCAATATCCGGAGACTTCCATGAACCCTCCGCCAACTGGCGGAGGCAGGGGGGCTGTCTACCCGATGGGTGGCTATCAAATGCTGGTGCGTGGTGAAATAATGCGTGGTAAATTCAGAAACAGTTTTGAAAACCCAACAGCATTTGCTCCTAATAAAATTGAGAAAGTAAAATTTGATTTGCCCGATGTGGCACATACTTTTAAAAAAGGCCATAGGCTGATGATACAAATTCAAAGCAGTTGGTTTCCGCTGGCTGATAGGAACCCACAGAAGTTTGTAAATATTTATGAAGCGGATATTAAAGATTTTCAAAAAGCAACAATAAAAATTTATCATAATGGGACTAATAGCAGTAGTATTTTGTTGCCGGTATTGAAGTAAAGGAATAACTTAAATAAAATAATAGTGGAATATTAATTCTGATTTTTGTGCTGGCAATAAATCCTGGTTGTTTGTGGATGAGATAGAGATAAAACTCCCAACCCCCTAAAGGTGGCTTTGCAAAATTCCTATAATCATGAAAGTTTTAAAAGAATTAAAAATAAAAAACACTTTTTTGCATTGAAGGTTCCTACTCCCCCTCTCCGCCAGGAGAGGGGTTGGGGGTGAGGCTCCATCTATTCTTTCTATTCCGCCATCAATTAAGTATTTTAGCAACTCAATAATATTTCCCCACCATGAGCATGGTTGATTCGTTTGAAAAAATTCCCGTAAAAATTTATCCTGATCTGAAGCAAGGTTCAATTGCCGTTGCCAAACAAATTGCTGAACTAATCAGAGAAAAGCAAAGCAAAAAGGAAAAAACCGTGCTGGGTCTTTCCACTGGTTCCACACCAAAAACCCTGTATGCAGAATTGGTAAGAATGCATAAAGAAGAAAAACTAAGTTTTAAAAACGTAATCACTTTCAATCTTGATGAGTACTACCCCATCAACAACAATGCGCTTCAGAGTTATCACCGGTTTATGAAAGTGAATCTTTTCAACCATATTGATATCAACCCAAAGAATATTCATATTCCCAATGGAGAAATAAAAAAAGAAGATATAAAAGAACATTGCCGCCAGTATGAAAAGATGATTAAAGATGCCGGCGACATTGATCTGCAAATTCTTGGTATTGGTAACAACGGTCATATTGGTTTTAATGAACCCGGTTCGGGTATTTATTCCAAAACAAGATTGATTACACTTGACAACAGCACCCGTATTGCAAATGCTTATGAGTTTGCTAATATTTCTGAAGTGCCGAGGCTGGCTATTACATCTGGCATTGGTGAAATACTGAAAGCAAAGAAAATTATACTCATGGCTTGGGGCAGTGGCAAAGCAACTGTAATAAAACAATCGGTGGAAGATGATGATACCGAACATGTGCCTGCTTCGCTTTTACAAAATCATGATGATGTAACATTTGTTGTGGATGAAGCCGCAGCATCAGAGCTTACAAGAAATAAATCACCGTGGCTTACGGGAGATTGTGAATGGACACAGAAGATGATTAAAAAAGCTGTTGTGAATATGGCATTGAAATTAAAAAAGCCGGTTCTTAGTTTAACCAACAGCGATTATAATGAATATGGATTAAGTGATATGCTGGTTGATCAGGGCGATGCTTATGAAATAAACCTGCAGGTTTATTATATGCTTCGTGATTCCATTACGGGTTGGCCCGCGGGAAAACCCAATACAAACTTACCGGAACATCCTGAACGTTCAGAACCATATCCCAAGCGATGCATCATCTTCTCCCCTCACCCCGATGATGATATCATTAGTATGGGCGGTACTTTTTTACGGCTGCATGAACAGGGTAATGATGTGCATGTAGCTTATCAAACATCAGGTAACATTGCAGTCACCGATGAATTTGTAACAAGGTTTTTAGATTTTGCAGTGGGCTTTGAAGAAATTGCCGGCATTGATACCAGCAAGTCAGGAAGAATATTAGCAAATGCAAGAAAATTTTTATCCCATAAAAAATCAAACCAGACAGACACGGCAAGTATCCGTGCTATAAAAGGATTGATAAGAAGATGCGAAGCAAAAGCCACTTGCCGCTATGTGGGATTGAAAGATGATAACATTCATTTCATGGACCTTCCGTTTTATGAAACAGGAACTATTGAGAAAAAACCCATGAGTGAAAAAGATGTAAAGATCACCATGGAGTTGCTGCGCAAAATAAAACCACAGCAGGTATATTGCGCCGGTGATTTTGCTGATCCGCATGGCACGCATATCGTTTGCTTCAATGTGGTGGTGGAAGCATTAAAAAGAATTAAAGCCGCCGGTGAAGAATGGATAAATGATTGCTGGCTCTGGCTGTACAAAGGCGCCTGGCAGGAATGGAATATTGAAGAAATAGAAATGGCAATACCCATGAGCCCCGACCAGGTATTGAAAAAACGATTCGGCATATTCATACATCAATCGCAAAAAGATATGGTACCCTTCCAGGGAAGTGACTCAAGAGAATTCTGGCAGCGTGCCGAAGAAAGAAATGCACACACCGCAAATCTCTATGCTGATCTCGGTCTTACTCATTATGCAGCTATGGAAGCTTTTGTGAGATGGCATTATTGAGATTGAAGATTTTCGATTGAAGATTTCGGATTTATTAAGCCAGCTAAGTTGCTATGATTAATCTTTTGTGGCGACGCTCAATTCAACTTTTGTAATTCTATTGAGCATTTCCGAGATTGTAATTTCTTATCAGGAAAGGCTACATGTCTCTTTCTGAAATAGGTTTACACTAAAAATAAACTAATAGACATACAACTATCTGAAAATTTTCAATATTTTTCCATATGATAATGAAAATAGTTTCTTAAAACAATAATAAATTTTTTCAACATCATCATCTGGTTTTATAGGATCATATTTAACAACGTCTTTTAAGAGTACATTATTTGCCTCAGCCGTAA
>JANOJO010000574.1:0-3142 GCA_031418795.1 Bacteroidota bacterium
TGTTAAAACAAGATGAAGCCAGCGAAACGATTGATTGTTTTTTTTCAAAAAATAATACTGAGTTGACTATTCATTACCGGAAGTTTGAGCATTTGGTGCTGGCGTGGGTGGTTAGTTAGTTCAATAAAAAATAGCAAAGGCATCAAAGTTTATTTGTAAATTAGCGCTATGGGACTTACAAAGAAATATCAATCACCCCCGCGTACAGGTATGGAGGTTTTTATGATGCTTCCTGAAGGCACACTGGCGGAATTAATAAACGACACTATTTATATGTCACCAGCACCATCTTATTATCACCAGCAAGTGATTTTAAAACTCAGCAGCCAGTTATTTGCTTATGCTCTCCGGGTTAAGTCGGGAGAATGCATCCAATCGCCAATTGATGTTTTCTTTGACAACATAAATGTTTTGCAACCCGATATTGTTTTTATAACATCAGAAAATTTAGAGATAATGCAGGAGGGTAAAATAAAAGGTACACCAGATTTAATTATTGAAGTTCTTTCACCAGGAAACAAAAAGCATGACATTGAAAAAAAGAAAATCGTATATGAAAAATTCGGGGTAAAAGAATATTTTATTGTTGACCCCGAAACGAAAGAAACAATTACATGGTATCTGAAAAATAAAAAGTACAGCAAACAAACTTCAGTAAAAGGAAAAATAAAATCGAAACTGCTAAAGAAGACTTTTTCTTTTTAATCATTCCTCTCCGGTATTTCCGTCTTCCGGCAAATTCAAATCCACCGAACCGGAGTCAGTTATTTCTTTCAATGAATTAATATTCATTACCGGAAGCTTGATCATTTGGTGCTGGCGTGGGTGGTGTCATGAAGACTCCTTCTAAAAGTAAATGAATAATTTATTATAAAATTAAAGCCCTGCTTTTTTAATTACAGGGCTTTGTTGTTGTGGCTGATTCTTTAATCAATTCTGCTTAGTTATTTTCAAAGATTTATGTTCATTACCAGTAGAAACATTAATTATGTAAACCCCGCTGCTATATTTTTCACCAAAACGGATAGCCGAACCTGAAGTAATTCCGGTTTTACTTTCAATCATTCTTCCTGCCACATCAAAAATTTTTAATGAATAATTTTTTTCAGACTCACCGTTGATTTCTAAATTAATATATTTATTAGCCGGATTGGGGAACACAGATATTTTGAAAACCTGATTCGTGAGTTCACTGAGATTTGTCTGCAAATGATTTGTTACCGGAGGCACAATCTGCTGGTCGGTGTATTTTGCAAGAAAAACATCGGTGCCACCAACGGAAATAAGTTCATTGCTGCCGGAAGCATATGGTGTATTGAAGTTTGCCGTATCCCTGTAGTAGCCGCTTAAATAAACTGATGAACCGGAAACTGCCAATCCACCCAATGCTTCAAATCTTCTTGCACCTGCACGGTTAGCCCATTGAAATGTTCCGGCATCATTAAATTTTGCAACATATACATCATTAAAATTTGAAAAAAACATTTCAGAATTCCCGAATGCAGTTAATTCATTACTGCCCGGCGAAGAAGGAGTATTAAAGTTTGAGGTACCATAAAAAACTGCAGCAGTATATACCGATGAACCGGAAACAACAACCCTGCTTCCTGAAGAAATTGAACCGGCAGTATGCCGTACCCATTGCAAGATACCTGCACTATTATATTTGGCGAGAAAGCCTCCGGCCGATAATTCATTGCTTCCAGCCGCCGATGGTGTATTAAAATCTCCGGTTGCTGCAAACCTGCCCGATACATAAATTGCATTTCCGGATACAGCCACACTGCTTCCCACATCAAAAGAATTGCTGCCAGCTCTCTTTACCCAAATTACATTGCCTGCATCATCATACCTGGCAATAAATGCATCTGTGTTATTTGCATTATTGGTGTAATCAGCAGACTCTATTATTATCCCATTATTACTTCCAGATGCCGCGGCTGAACTACTAAATACAGCTTTATCATTAAAAGTGCCGGTTACATAAACAGATGACCCGGAAACTGCAATTCCATTCCCCGCATCGCTTTCTCTTCCTCCGGCTCCTCTTACCCATTGCAATTGTCCTGCATCATTATACTTTGCAACAAAAATATCTGTACTGCCGCTGGAATTTATTTTTGCATTAGCCTGTGAGGTACCTGAACTGAAATCTATATTGCCTTCAAAAAAACCGGTGATATAAACCGAAGAACCATCAACGGCAATGGACCGTGCACCATCTGCACCTGATCCTCCTGCCCGCTTTGCCCATTGAAATGTGCCTGCATCATTTAATTTTACTATGAATGCATCAGTACCATCAGCAGTAATTTCAATATTACCCGATGCTGACGGCGTATTAAAACTGGCGGTACCGCTGAATGACCCAACGATAAATACCGATGAACCGGAGACAACAATTGCAGAGGGGACTGTGAAATTATCAGCCGGACCACCCGCCTGCCTTGTCCAAAGTAATGTACCGGAAGAATTATACTTGGCAATATATATATCAGTAGCTCCGGCGCTGATAAGCGTGGTTGTGCCGAATGAGATTGTTCTTTCAAACCGTCCTGCGATATAAACATTACCTGCAGCATCTGTTGCTGTGGCAGTACAAATATCTGCCCCCGTACCGCCAAGCAGCCCGTCTGCCTTTCTGCCCCATACATAATCTCCGTCATCATCCAGTTTGGCTAAAAAGAAATTCGGACCACCGATATTATTTATTTCGTTTGTGCCAGGTGATGATGGTGTATTAAAATTGGCAGCATTGTTAATGGAACCAGTCAGATAAACGGAAGAACCTGAAAGTGCAATTCCATTACCTAAATCATCAATTTCACTTCCGGCTCTTTTTACCCATTGCAAATTTCCATCATGGTTATATTTAGCCGTAAAAATATCGTTTGACCCTGCAGATAAAACATGATGACTGTTTCCTGACTGCGGTGTATTGAAATTAGCAACATCTAAAAACTGTCCTGTAACATATACATCATTTGCGTTGGCAGCAATGCCATTTCCCTGCGAAGAAGTATTAAGGACAAAGTTTCCCCCTGATACACTTTTTGCATCTCTGGCCCATTGAAAAACTCCTGTTTCATCATAGCTGGCAACAAACATGACATTAGTTTGTGTGCCTGCAAAAAGCTGCTGG
>JANOJO010000575.1:0-1857 GCA_031418795.1 Bacteroidota bacterium
TAATAAAGCATCAAGTTTTTTTCTGTCACTTCCCTGTTCAATGGGATTTACCCAAACCAGGATGGCGTCATAACTGAGAAGTTCTTTGGAAAGTTTTTCTGCCAGTGTATCATTATAAATTACAGAATCAATCCTGAATCCTTTTTCAAGAAAAGCAGAAGCAAGTCCTTTGTACTTCTCCTCAGTCAATGCATTCCTGTTTGAATTTAATTCACCAAAAACCAATATAGCGACAGAATAGTTTTTCATGATTTTCTGTTTGTCAAAGCAACTTTTATTCCCAGCCCGATTAAAGTAAGTCCGCAAACTTTGTTTATGATGCCAGATATTTTTTTATTGTTTTTCAACCTGGTAAAAATTGCGGCAGCAAAAATTGCCAATATCAAACACCAGGTAGTACCTGTAGTGACAAAGGTGGCGCCCAGTAATAAAAAAGGTAAAACGGTGTTGTTAACTGCAGGGTCAATAAATTGAGGAAGAAATGCTATAAAAAATAAAGCAACTTTCGGGTTCAGAATATTTGTAAAAATTGCCTCCCTGTATATTTTCCGGTAATTAGTTGATTTATGAATCTGTACATCAGTGTCAGGTAGCCCGGATTTATCAGTAAGCATTTTGAATCCCAGGTAAACCAGGTATGCTGCTCCTGCATATTTGATGATGGAAAATAGCACCAGGGATTTTGCAATAATTAATGAAAGCCCAAACGCTGCTAAAGTGGTATGAACGATACTACCTGTTGCTATCCCCAATACAGATATGATACCTGCCTTTTTACCCTGACCAATACTTTTTGTCAAAATAAAAATTGTATCGTTACCGGGTGTTAAGTTTAACAGGACACCGGACAATAAAAATGTTTCAAAATGAATAATTCCGGTCAATGTATAATATTTTAAGTTTCCCTGTGACAAATATAAATTTACCCATATTATTTTTAGTTGTGAATTTCTGTTGGTGCGGACTGTTCTGAAAAAACTGAATGAATTTTCCTATAGCGGGTTCCCCAACCACTATAAACTACACGAGCCCCGACCTCAGGAGGGGTCGTAGGCCATAAAATGTGGGTGGGAAAACAAAAATAAGAAGGATGAAATATTGCAGGTGAACGTTAGGGCTTGCTACTGTGCTGGAATTTTATAATGTCCAGCCCGAAGCCGCAGCCCAATTGAAATACTGAAGTTGAAGTTATGTACAAAAGCTCAATAGTAAAAGTCCAGCCCGGACTGCTGCTGATAGCGAACAAAAAGATGAGGATTTATTCGTCTGCCAGCATAGCAGCAAACCAATGTAAGCAGTAGTTGTGTTCGCCTGTCAGCTATGATTTTTGCAGTAGTCAATTGTTTTTTTGTCAAAGTCACTAAGCAAACTTTTGTGGTCAATTGCCATATAAATTTCCAAACACTTTTTATAATTTTTCTCTTTAAACTTTTGTCTGGCTTTATCAATATCCATTTTGTCAAACTGGTAGTTATATTCTTGCTGCGATTTCTCGTTATGGTCTTTTATGAATTTGTCTTGCAATTTCGCTGCCTCAATTAATTGGTCGCAAGAACCTACAAAAAAATCGTCTACTAAAAATTCCAGGTCATGCAGAATATGTCTAAATGCTAAAAGTTTGTCGTCTGATTGAAAGTCTGGAAATTGTTTTTTGTCCGCATAACCAAGATGGTCAAGGTAAAATGTGTGTCCAACTTTAAAGTCATCAAACTGGTAAGCAAGTTCACCGATTGAAAAACGATAGCCGATGATAAATTTCTTATATGGGTTTTTGTAAGTCGCAATTGTAAACTGTCCACCTGAGCCTTTACCATTTTCATAATTGTCCAGCGTAAAACCAAAGCGAATTAAAAAAGG
>JANOJO010000576.1:0-1762 GCA_031418795.1 Bacteroidota bacterium
TGAGAATATCCCCCTGAAATGATTTGAGCAGAAGAAAAAATGGGTGGTATCAATAGCGCAGCAGTTGCTAAAAGAACAACGCAGAGAGATATAATTTTTGATTTCATTTTGATTTCATTTTTAAAACCAATAATTTAATTGTTGGCTTATACCAGAACCAGTTACACTATCAGAAGTACTGAATTTATTTTTAAGTTTAGAGTCATTGTTCAAATGCTGCAACTGGCCGGAAACTGAAACCAATTTCAACAGGCTACAGCTAATTATTTATAAATTTTTTTCATAAGATTTTTTCTCTTTTTTAATAAGCAGCAAACCTGCAATCACTCACATAAGCACGGAAGTTGCTTCCATTTTGGGCATGGAAACCCGGATTGAGAATTACTTTTCTCGCACCAAATTGAACAAGGCTGGCTGGGGTTACCGTCATAGTGCAACCAGGTGCAAGGGTATAAATGCTACCACTGAACAAAGAAAAAATAGAGCTGCCATAGGTGCCACAAAAATTATTGGTTGTATTAACTAGTGGTGGGGCAAGGCCAACTGCATCCCAGGCTTTTCCCACTTCAATTGCCTGAAAAGAACAAACACCATATTCATCTTCCGCCGCCCGAACCCAAGCTCTGCGTGCATCTGGATAAGTAGAAAAAGAGGTTAAGTATATTGTAAGTACTCGGTAAGCAAGATGCCTTGCGGCAACTATACCTATACCTGCTAAAGAAAAAGCTGTTCCATTATCATTGATGCCGGAACCGCCGCCTACCAATAAATAATACATATAATTTTGTACACCGCTATTGGTATGCACTCCCCAATTATCTCCTAAAGAATCGGTAGACGTAGTGGTACTTACCCATAGAGGATCAGTCAAGTACGTGTCGGGGGATGGGGTGAGGGCATTGGGGTCATTTGGATTAGACATATTTCGTAAGTAGAGACTTTGGCTTGTATTAATAGGATTTTTTCTATCGAATCCTACAAGCCAGGTATTACCCGTTAAACCAAAAAGAGAAGCATGACAAGTTGCGCCAAAAATATCAGAAAAAGATTCATTTAAAGCACCCGATTCTTTGCTGTAAACAAGGTTTGCTGTTGACTCAGTTACTCCATGGGTGAACTCATGTGAAATAATATCAAGTGTATTCCAATCATCTATTGCATTAGCATTTCCACTGTTCCCTACCCTCATAAAACCATTTCCAAAAGATGCATTGTTTGGATTATTAATTGTGCAAACACTTCCGGTATCACAAAACAGTGCATCCTGGTAAATATTAACACCTCCGTTTGCATTGTTCCAACCCTGGCGTCCATGAATATCTAAAAAATAATTATAAGCCCTTTCCGTACACCAATGACTGGTAGCTGCAGATGAAGCCGCTCCCCAGGTATTGTTGATACCCGAGGTATAATCAGTTGCCATTGTTAAATCACTATTCCAAAGACGGGTTCGTATAAAAGCTGGCTGACAATCGTTCCATAAATTATAAGTTGATGGATTTGATGCAGGTATTAGTTTTGTAGAGAACCCCTGTACGCCGTAGAAGTTTGTTGTGACGGAAGTTGCGGTACAATTAGAAACAAGCGGGATAGATTTAATAATTTTTCCATTACGGGCATCAATAAAAATTTTTTTACCATCCAGATTACTTGTGTAAATATCAAATTGGTATGATAATAAATAGCTACTTGGATTCTTAAGATTTTCATCAGTTGCTATTGAAACCCAAACTAACTCTCCAACAGGTTTAAAGCTGGCATT
>JANOJO010000577.1:0-1700 GCA_031418795.1 Bacteroidota bacterium
TGAGAATATCCCCCTGAAATGATTTGAGCAGAAGAAAAAATGGGTGGTATCAATAGCGCAGCAGTTGCTAAAAGAACAACGCAGAGAGATATAATTTTTGATTTCATTTTGATTTCATTTTTAAAACCAATAATTTAATTGGTGGTTTATACCAGAACCAGTTACACTATCAGAAGTACTAAATTTATTTTTAAGTTTAGAGTCATTGTTCAAATGATGAAACTTGCCGGAAACTGAAACCAATTTCAACAGGCTACTGCTAATTATTAATAAATTTTTTTCATACGGCTTTTCTCTTTTTTAATAAGCTGCATACCTGCAATCGCTCAGATATGCACGGAAGTTGCTGCCATTTTGCGCCCGGAAACCCGGATTGAGAATTATTTTGTTCGCACCAAATTGTACTGTGTTGGCGGGAATTATAGTCATAGTACAATTTGGCGCCAGTGAATAGATGTATGGGGTGGACGTAAAATATGGAGAACCGCCATATGTACCGCAATAAGTAGTAGTTTGATCAATTGCCGGTGGCGCTAATCCAACAGCTTCCCATGCCTTACCGGTTTCAATAGCCTGAAATGAACATGTTCCATATATATCAACTGCAGCATGAACCCAGGCGTTCCTGGCATCGGAATGAACAGAAGATGAAGTTAAATATACGGTCAGTGCCCGGTAAGCAATTACTCTTGCCGCCGTAATGCCAATGCCGGTTAATGAAAAAGGAGTTCCATTGTCATTAATATCGGAGCCACCGTTAACTAATAAATAATACATATAATTTTGTACCCCGCTATTTGTATGAACACCCCAATTATCTATACCAGGATTGGCCGTTGTGGTACTTACCCAAAAATTAGTACTGAGATAAGTATCAGGGTGGCTCCTGTCATTAGGGTTCGACATATTTCTAAAGTACAGGCTAACAGATGGATTATTCACAACCTTCCTATCGAAACCTACAAGCCAGGTGTTGCTGTTTAACCCAAACAGTGAAGCATGACAGGTTGCGCCAAAAATATCAGAAAAAGATTCATTTAAAGCTCCCGATTCTTTGCTATAAACAAGGTTTGCTGATGACTCAGTTACACCATGAGTAAACTCATGTGCAATAATATCAAGTGAATTAAAATCATCAATTGTACTTGTATTGCTAGCTTTCCCAACAAACATAAAGCCATTACCCCAGGAGGCGTTAGTTGTATTTGTATTAATAGTACAAGCTGGTGGGTCGGTACAAAACAGAGCATCTTGATAAATATTAACTCCTGCGTTAAAATTGTTCCAGCCCTGGCGTCCATGAATATCTAAAAAATAATTATAAGCCCTTTCCGTACACCAATGACTGGTAGCTGCAGATGAAGCCGCTCCCCAGGTATTGTTGATACCCGAAACATAATCAGTTGCCATTGTTAAATCACTATTCCAAAGCTGGGTGCTGATATAGGCAGGTTGACAATTGTTCCATAAATTATGCCTGGCAGGACTTGAACCAGGGATTAGCCGGGTGGAAAATCCCTGGGTTCCATAAAAATTGGTTGTAACTGATGTAGCGTCGCAATTTGATACTAATGGAAGCGATTTTATAACTGTACCATTAGCAGCACTAATAAAAATTTTTTTACCATCCAGATTACTTGTGTAAATATCAAATTGGTATGATAATAAATAGCTACTTGGATTCTTAAGATTTTCATCAG
>JANOJO010000578.1:0-5141 GCA_031418795.1 Bacteroidota bacterium
AATGATTTTCAAATATAAACAGATTAACATTCAGTATTCAATTTTCTATAACAAATTATTTTTTTGAGTCGTACATTTACTAAAATTGTTTAATTACTCTTATCATTTAATCCATGAAAAAAATATTTCCCACTCTTTCAGTAGTCTTTTTACTTACAACTGTTTTAATTGTTGTTATTAATTTATCCTGTAAAAATAATGATACTAATAACCCGGCAGACCCTGATACAATTCCGCAAATCAACGAACCTCTTCCAAAAACACTCAGCTATTCTGTTATTAATGTATACCCGCATGACACCAGTTCTTATACTGAAGGATTAGAAATTTACAATGGTGAATTGTATGAAGGAACAGGTAATCCCGGCAAATCTAAACTTATGAAGCTTGATTTGAAAACCGGCAAGCCAATAATGCAAATTTCACTTGATAAAAAATATTTTGGCGAAGGCATCACTATCCTCAACGATACAGTTTATCAACTTACTTACCGGGAAAAAACTGCATTTTCTTATCGTTTAAAGGATTTTAAAAAAATAAAAGAGTTTAGTTTTTCCACACAAACAAAAGAAGGCTGGGGCATGACGAATGATGGAAAAAATTTAATTGCAACTGATGGCGGAAGTAATCTTTATTTTTTTGATCCTTCTTCATTTATATTAATAAAAAAGATGCCTGTTACAGATGGCGGCAGTCTTTCCTTTAACCTCAATGAAGTGGAATATGTGGATGGTTTTATTTATGCCAATCAATGGCAATACAATTATATTTTGAAAATAGATGCAGCAACCGGGAAAGTGGTAGCCAAAGCTGACTTAACTGATTTAGTAAACCTGGCAAAAACAAAAAACCCCGGCAACGATTCTTTTAATGGCATTGCTTATAATAAAGCAACAAAGAAATTTTATGTAACAGGTAAATACTGGCCTGAGCTTTACGAGATTGAATTCAGTCAATAACTTATTTTGTCCTCAGGACTCTCCAAGTGGGTTCTTCGTGACCTTTGGAGAAATTATATATATAACCGAGCTGCATTTCTTCACATCACTCATTGCTTTCAGATTTGATCTCATGCCGGTAAAAATTGCGCCCAACCAATTTGTAGTTTGGTTTTTATACTTACTGCTTAGGATACTTACATAAAAACTATCAAACCACATGGGTTTTATTTCATCAATCTTTAAGCCCTCCCCTTCCATTAAATATTTCATGGATGCCGGAGAAAAATGATACAAATGACGGGGCACATCATAAGCAGCCCAGTACTCATTATATATTTCTGCATCATGGCTGGTATAGTTGGGAACCGCCACAAATAATTTTCCTTTCTCTTTCAGCAGAATTTTAAATTGCCGGATATAATTTTTTAAATCATGCACATGCTCCAGCACATGCCATAAACTAATTACATCAAAACTATTTGCAGGCAATTGAAAAAGTTTATCAGAAGATGATAAATTTATTTTATTTACATCTGCTGCTATTTTTCTTGCATCAGCATCAGGCTCCAGGCCAGTAACAAGCCAGCCAGAGTTCTTCATTTCAGCCGCAAAATATCCGGTGCCACTCCCAATATCCAACAGGTTTCCATTTTTTATTCCCGTTACTCTTTCAATTAATTTTCTTTTTTGCCTGTTGGCTCTTTTTCTTACAAACTGGTAAATACGGTTTACCAAACCTTTTGAAGTATTGGAGTGTGAAATATAATTTTCCGATTTGTAGTAGTTTCCTATTGCAGTTTCATCCGGCGCATCCTGTGTAAACCTTAATTGACAATTAGCACAATGAAAAATTGCAAACTCTTTTTGGCTTACTGTATAATCTTTTGCAATAATAAATTTTGAAATGTCAGGTGATCCGCAAACCGGGCAGGAAGTATAATTAACCAACTGGCTCATAAGTGGAGCAAAGTAAAATGAAAAAGAGGAAATAACGGCAAGCAAACCGTGTCACGGCTCTAAGCCGTGGCACGGTTAACCAACCTTTTACTTATTATTTATATGAGACTGATTGCCTGCTGAACCCGGGTTCACTCCATTTTCTGAAAGATACCAGCCAACAAACATCACGGATAAAACAGTAATTATAATTGCAATGACCCATCCATAATCTTTTTTTTCTGCTGCTTCAGTGAAATACTCTTCCATCTCTGCAGAAGTTTTTTCCATTTCCCCCACACGAACAGTATGCTCAGCTTTTACACGCAACACTTTTTCAGCAGGCACAACCATTTCACTATCCAATTGAATAATTGAGGAATCAAGAATAATATTTCCTTTATCATCCCGCCGAAGAGTACCCACTTGCTCCCATATTGCTTTTCCGTCAGAAATTTTATTTTTTAAATCAAAAGCAAAATCATTTACCATTCGGATTGCATCCCAATCTGTAATATGAAGCCTGCCAGCCAGCCAACTGAATAATTTTTTGGAGGGTGTTTCATTTTCACTGTCAATACAAAAATTATATACCGGAGCTGTAAAAACTTTATTGCCAAAATCAAGTTCGGAAGATTTTTTTTGCAACTGAATAATACCGATACCCGGCAAACTGATTTGTTTATTTAAAATTAAATATTGAAATAAGGCGTCCTGCATCTTTTGCTTTTAGAAAAATAATACCTGAATTAAGAAATGATATTCCCCATTATTGACCGGGGGTATTAAATGCGAAGATAACGCCGCCAAGGAAATTAAATCCATAAGAAGGATATTGATTCCAGCGTTGGTAAGTTTTATTAAAAATATTGTTGAACTGTGTCCAGAGATTTATATTCTTTGTAATCCGGAATTCAATTCCGGCATTCAAATCAATCGAACCTTTTAATTGTGCCGATCCTCCTGACTGTGTCATGTACTGCGAGCCTTCCCATACAAACAGATCAGATTTTAACCATAAATCTTTTAATACCTGTACACGGATTGCCGATTTCAATTCAAGTGGAACCAATCCAAATGCCTTATCATACTTTTCAAAATTTATATACTTATTAAAATTAATACCCGCCATTACAAATATTTTTTCCTGTTCATTGTAAACCAATTCACCGCCGTAGTGTATTCCTTTCATAGCAGTCTCATTCACTGCAATAAATGTTTTTCCATCTGCTCCAAAACCAGGTTGTATAAACAAGGGTTGGTTTTTATATTTATTAAATCCAATTTTTGTGTTGTATGTAAAATGGTCACCGATGGAACCTTTAAAGCCGGCATACCTTTCTTCAATCCATGTGTTTGCCAAACTGGAAGGTTGCATAATGAATGGATTCAAAGATGTGAGATACTGGTAAGAAGTTTTCCGGATGTAACCAGTCCATCCTGCCTGGAAAATAAACCGCTTGTCTTCTGTACTTACTTCTGCCATTACATTTGGAAACATCTTAAATGTTTTATTATCCCATGACGGGCGGATACCTGCCTGCACATTTATTTTAGGTGTTTTAAATAAAATAGAAGGTGATAAATAATAAAATGTATTGTCAATTGCGAAGCCAGCTGATGGTTTATATCTGGTAAGATCAAATGTGCCGCCGAGGTTTACTGCAAATATTTTTCCCACAGTTTTTTGAATGGGTATATTAATATAAGTATTGCTTTCACTATTATCTCTTCCATCTCTGAACACATTGATGAGGACCTCAGGTGAATAAGAAATGCCAAACTGAGTGTGGTTGATATTATGAAAACCAACACCGCCATGCCATGTTTGAAACTCCTGGTTTAAACTATCTTTTGGAAAAACTAAAGTGGTTGGCTGATAACCATATTTAAAATACCGCTCCTGCTTCATACCCAGCTTTGCATTCCATTCAATATTTTTTGCCGTTTGAAAAAATCCTTTTAGATCAACACCTGTGTTTCTGTAATCCTGGTAATCCAGCTTACCATTTGATGAAACATGTTTGGCAAAAATATTAAGCCCCGCAGTTTTACCATCACCAAAAGAAAAACCAGCTTGTACAAATGGTGTTTTCAAACTTCCAAATCCTGCTTTTATATAATTGCTCAAATCCATCACACCTCCCGAATCAATATCCAATGCTAATGGCCGCAAACTGCCGGGCTGGTATCCAAGCAAAAGATTTTGATTAGGAATATCATAAACCAGTTTGGGCTTTGATGTATCATTTGCCGCAGGCGAGGCATTGAAATTAATTTTTGCTGATTCTTTCAGAATGGGTTTAAAGGCAGAGGTAATATCCACTTTACCTTTTTTAGCCGTATCCTGCTGTGAAAAGGAAATTCCAAAAGAAAAAATTCCAAATCCCAGTAAGATCATTGTCTTTGTAAATGTTGCTCTTTTCTTCATTATTAATTCTTAATTACTAATTATTAATTTTTTAATTGCCCCCAACCTTACTACTCTTACTTTCCTCTTCAATTACTTTATTCAGTTTCTGCTGTGCTTCGTTTTTAAATTCTGGTACTATTGTGTTTTCAACAATACTTTGAAAAGTTGCTTTGGCATTGAAATAATCTTTTTGCCTGAAATAAACATCGCCTAATAAAATATAAGCTTTCGTTACCCAAAAATCATACGAGCCGGATTTATTGATTACTTCAAATGCTGCTTTCTCTGCATCTGGAAGTTTGTTTACTGCAAACCAGCTATTCGCTATTTCATACCGGGCTTCTGCTGCCAATGCAGCTTTGTTTAAAATAACAACCGATTTATAATTTGCAATGGCGAGATCATATTGTCCATTTACCTGGTAAGATTTTGCAATCGCCATATTTGCAAGCGCCTTATCATCGGTGCTGCTTCCTTTAAGGCTTACCAGTTCCTTTGCATTTTCTTCAGCCTCACTCCATTTCTGAAGTTGGTACTGACTGCGCAGTAATCCACGCATGGCCTCCAGCCTGTTTTCCTGGTTAGCCGTTATTTGTTTCAGTTGACCATAATAAGTTTCTGCCCTTGCATAATTTTTTTGTTCAAAGAAATAAATTCTTGCTGCCTGCAAAATTGCTTTCTCTGCAAATTTGTTGGGAGCTTTCTCTGCTACTACTTCATAACCATTCAAAGAATTGTTCCAGTCTTTTTTTTCATAATAAATTTCTCCGCGGTAAAAATTTGCATCCAGTGAATAAGCCCCATTTGGAAAACGCTGAACATAATTATTAAATGCAGTTAATGCCGCATTC
>JANOJO010000579.1:0-2757 GCA_031418795.1 Bacteroidota bacterium
CTACCACCACAAATGGGTCGGTAGTTGCACTGATGGAGTTAGCGCCTCTTACCAAAGCTTTTGAAGCAGAGCCGGGCACAGACGAACCTTGTGTAATATTTACGCCGGCTACAGAACCCTGTATAGCCTGTAAAACATTTGTTACCGGTAATTGTGATAAGCGTTCTTTTGATACAGAGGAAACGGAGCCGGTGATATCAGAACGTTTTCTTGTACCGTAACCAACCACTACCACATCGGTTAATGTCTGGTTTACTACTGATAGTTTTACCGTCATGGCCGCAGATGCATCAGCCGGTACTTCGATTGGCTTATATCCCACGCTGCTGATTTCAAGAGTTGCATTTTCAGCAACACTGATTGTAAATGCGCCTTTCGCATCTGTGCTTGTGCCTTTCGCCGTTCCTTTTACACGAACAGAAACGTTGGCAACAGGCTCGCCTGTTTCATCGTTAACCACGGTGCCTGTTACAGTTTTGTTTTGCGCCGAAGCGGCAACTGTAAGAAGGAAAAGCATGGAAAAACAAAATCCCCTGAGAAGGAGTTGTTGATTTTTTTTCAAACATTTTTTCATAATGCAATTTTTTTATTGGGTGCAAAATACATTGCCCAACTACCCGAAACATTTTTTGTGTAGTATTTATTTGCGAAAACGAAATAGTTGATTTTTCGTAAGTACGCAGCATTTTTAAGCAAACTTGTAGAAATTTTCTACATCTTTGTAGAAATAAAGGCTATGTCAAAAGTTAATCTTAAGAAATTATCCGAAACATTAAATGTATCCGTATCCACTGTATCAAAGGCATTACGGAACAGTTATGAAATAGGTAGCGACACCAAAAAAAGAGTGATAGAAATGGCGCAGCAGATGGGATACAGCCCAAACCCCTACGCCGGCTTCATGCGAAACAAAAAAAGCAAAACCATTGCTTTAATAGTACCCGAACTCGCTAATAATTTTTTTATACAGGCCATCAGCGGTGCCGAGTCAATAGCACAGGAAAAGGATTATCATATTCTTATTTATGTTACCCAAGATGATTTTGCAAAAGAAGAAAGTATTTTAAAGCATTTGCAAAATGGACGGGTGGATGGAGTGATAATGTCGTTGGCGGGAACAACTTCAACTTATAATCATCTCAATGAACTGATTCATTCGGGCATCCCGATTGTTTTCTTCGACAGGATATGCCATGAAATAGAAACAGCAAAAATTATTACCGATGATTTTACCAGTGGGTTTAATGCAACGGAACATTTGATTCAAAATGGCTGCCGTGATATCGCTTATTTATCCCTGTCAGAAAATCTTTCGATTGATAATAAAAGAAAACAGGGTTATTTAGAAGCATTGAACAAACATGATATTGATGTGAATAATGCTTACATAATAAAATGCAATGGTGATGAGAAAACGAATTTCAAAAAAATAAAGCAATTATTGCAGGGAAATAAAAAGCCGGACGGCATATTTGCATCTGTAGAAAAACTGGCTCTTACAACTTATTATGTATGCAATGATTTAAAATTAAAAATCCCCAAAGAGGTAAAAATAATTTCTTTTTCCAATTTACGCACTGCCCCTTTGTTGAATCCATCTTTAACCACCATTACCCAACCGGCTTATGAAATGGGCAGGCAGTCCGCTGAAGTATTATTCAAATGCCTTGATAAAAAAAGAACATTGATTTCGAATGAGAATATTATTATCAAATCGGAGCTGGTGAAGAGGGATTCAACAAAAAAATAAAATTAAAGCGATACTCCCCTCTTCCATGGAATAAAATCATCCTGGTTCAGCAGAACTGCTTTCGGAATCACTTCGCCGCTGGCTGCTTTAATGCAATATTCCAATATCTCCTCACCCATTTGTTCAATTGTTTTATCGCCTTCCACTACCGGGCCGCAGTCAATATCTATAATATCATTCATTCTTTTTGTCAAAGATGAATTAGTAGAAACTTTTATAGTTGGACAAACAGGATTGCCAGTTGGAGTGCCAAGTCCAGTAGTAAATAAAATCAGGGTTGCACCACTTGCCGCTTTACCGGTTGTTGCCTCCACATCATTGCCGGGTGTACAAACTAAATTCAATCCCGGTTTAACAGCAGGCTCTGTATAATCCAGCACATCTTCTACCGGAGATGTGCCTCCTTTTTTTGCTGCGCCGGTACTTTTTATTGCATCGGTTATCAAACCGTCTTTAATATTTCCGGGTGATGGGTTCATATGAAAACCTGAACCTACTTTATGTGCAGCATCATTATAGGCTGTCATTAAATGAATAAATTTTCTTGCAGCCGCTTCATCTTTTGTTCTGTCAATCAGGTTTTGTTCAGCGCCGCATAGCTCAGGAAATTCGGCCAGTAAAATTTTACCGCCTAATGCAACTACTAAATCTGATGTATAGCCAACAGAAGGATTTGCTGAGATGCCACTGAACCCATCGCTGCCGCCGCATTTTACACCAATACATAATTTTTCAAGCGGCGCAGGTTTGCGTTCCAGTTTATTTATTTCGATTAATCCTTCAAATGTTTTACGGATTGCTTCAGCAATTAATTGCTCTTCGCTTTGTGATTGCTGCTGTTCATAAATATAAAGAGGTTTATCAAAATTTGGGCTGCGTTGTTTCAGGTCATTCATATAATCGTTCACCTGTAAATTCTGACAGCCTAAACTTAAAACTGTAACACCTGCCACATTCGGATGGTCTGCATAAGATGCTAAAAGTTTACCAAGTATTCCCGCATCCTG
>JANOJO010000580.1:0-9744 GCA_031418795.1 Bacteroidota bacterium
TTGAAAGCATGGCACGGTTCATTAGCCATTTTATGCAAAACAATATTTTCTGCATCTTATAAACATCTAAAAAAATAAGTCATGAAACTAATACTTGCTGTTTTAATAGCCACACTGCTTTTTATTTCCTGTAAGGACAAAAATTCAAAAGACAGTATCCAGAATTTAAGTGCAAAAGTAGAGTTTATGGAGATAAAGGCCCCGGAAAATGAAGGGGATAAAGAATTTTCAGGATTTTTATCAGATTCCACAGGTAAGCCACAGTCAGAAGAACCAAAAAGTAAACGCCAGATTTCTCAAGCTGCTGTTGTCAATCCGGATTGGGATAAAAAAATCATAAAGACTGCCTTACTAAATATTGAAATAGTAGAGTACAACAGATACAATACTTCACTTCGTGAAAAAGTAAAACAACTTGGAGGTTATGTGGCACAGGAGGAACAAACTCAGTCTGAGTATAAAATTGAGAATATTCTCATTATAAAAATCCAGGTAGATCAATTTGATAATGCGGTTACTCAGCTTTCTGCAGATGTAAAAAAATTGAATGAAAAGAAAATTACTTCTCAGGATGTAACAGCCGAAGTTGTAGATACCAAATCGAGATTGGAAGCAAAGAAACAGGTACGTTTACGTTACCTTGATTTGTTGAAGCAGGCAAAGAATATGGAAGAAGTGCTGAATGTGCAATCTGAGATAAACGGGATACAAGAAGAAATTGAGTCTGCTGCAGGCCGCATTAATTATCTCCAGCATTCCTCAGCGCTCAGTACAATTAACCTCACTTTTTACCAGGTAATAAATGCTACGGCAAAAGATTCTGACAAACCTTCTTATAGTACAAAAATTAGCGATGCATTTTCAGTTGGATGGAAATGGATAGGAGAGTTGTTTGTAATTTTTGTTTCTATCTGGCCGTTGCTGCTTCTGACTTTTGTTGTTTATATTTTTTACAGAAAAATGAGAAAACCAAAAATGAAACAGGCATAGTTGTAACCGTGCCATGCTTTAAAGCATGGCACGGTTATCTTTGCCCAATGAATAAAAAGAAACTTGTTGTGCTTACAGGCGCCGGCATCAGTGCAGAAAGCGGTTTAAAAACTTTTCGTGACAGTGATGGTCTTTGGGAAGGATATAAAATAGAAGATGTTGCCACACCCCGTGCCTGGAAAAAAAATCCGCAACTTGTTTTGGATTTTTATAATGAAAGAAGAAAAAATGTTGCTGAAGCAAAACCAAATGCTGCACATATTGGCCTTGCCGAATTAGAAAAATATTTTGATATTACCATTATTACACAAAATATAGACGACCTGCATGAAAGGGCAGGGTCAACAAATATTATTCACCTGCACGGAGAAATATTTAAAATGCGCAGTGAAAAGAATGAAGATTTAATTTACCCGATTATTGGAGATATAAATATTGGTGATACAGCAAAAGATGGTGCACAGTTGCGGCCGCATATTGTTTGGTTTGAAGAAGCGGTACCCAAAATGGAGGAAGCGGTTCCGGTGGTAAGCAATGCTGATATATTTGCAGTGGTCGGAACTTCCTTAGTTGTTTATCCTGCGGCAGGATTAATAGACTATGCGGCACCATTTGTTCCCAAATACATTATTGATAAAAAAATTCCATATACATCCTCTATCAAAAATCTTACAACAATTGAGAAACCTGCTACAGAAGGAGTGAAGCAACTCCTGGAAATACTATTAAAGCATTAAACTTTTAAACTTCTTTCTCCCCGCCATCTGGCCCATAAAAAATTACCCATACAACAAAATCATCAGAAAAATTTTCGAAACGGTGTTCCATACCTGCCGGGACAAAAAGTATATCACCTATTTTACAGGAAGTTCTTTCATCATCACGGTAAAAATTACTGTGGCCTTTAATGATTACATAAATTTCATCCTGCTTATGTGGAGTCTGAGTATCTGTTTCCTTCGGAGCAAAATATTCAATGGTCATACTGCCATGTTTCATCATGACGGTAAAGGGATATTCATTTTCCTTTAGAAGTTTTGCTAAAGCATTGTCTGGTGATAATTTTAATTCCATTTTTTTATAACTCAAGCATTTTCATAATGGCAATTGGAGAAAATACCTTCAATTCTTGTACAGTGTATTTCTTGAAATCCTTTTTATCCCTTGAAATAAAATAATTCATTCTGTTTTCCACAGCAGTATAGTAAAGCACTGCATCCTCTTTATCTCTGAATGTGCTTTGAAATGCTTTTTCAATAATCCTTGCCTGAGTTTGTAACAGGTGAATAAGAGGCAAAAGCCTGAGAATTTGTTTATCAAGGCCGGTAATATACCAGGTATTTACAATTGTACTCTCACAGATAAATAATTCAACTAAATTTTCTTCTGCAGCATTGAATAACTTATTTGTTGACTCAATTTCATACGGACGTTGTTGAATAAAATCAATCACAATATTGGTGTCAAGGAAAAGTTTAGGATTCATATTTTGCTTTTAATTTTTTTAGCAAAATATTTTTATCGTTGCGTGAAGTGGATTTTACAACCGGGGCGTTTTTAATAATATCTTCTACAAAGGAGTGGGATTCAGAACGTGAAAGGTTTTCCAAAAAATTTTCAACAATACGGGAAAGACTTTTTTTCCGGCTTCTGGCACTGCGTTTAGCTTTTTCAATTACTGTTTTCCTGATGTTTAGCGTAAGCTTTGTATGCATAACGTAACTTTTCACAAACTTACGGCTAATTTTTTATTTTAAAAACCTCAGGGAAGATTTATTTCTTCAAAAAACTTAATGTTATATAATTCCAGCTCTTTCAGCACCGGCTCATAAATTTCTTTTTTAGTAGGTATATGTAAACCTTTTAGTTGAATTGTTCCATTCAGAATAAGTTTTGCAGCAATGCCCAGCGGAAGGCCTACTGTTTTTGCCATAGCAGTTCTCAAATTGTTCTCACCTTTAACAACTAATGAACTTGAAATTTTGGAATTTGGAATTTGTTTTTTGGAATTTTCAAATTCAATTTCATGCAGCATCACAATCATGTCTTTGTCGCCGGGTTGCAATGCAAGTTTTTTTTCCAGCAATGTTTGCAACACATCAGCAGAGCTTTTTGCAGATGACGGTATTTTTTCATCACTGTATAAACCAAGAAATTCAAATAGATTTTTTACCAGCGTCCTGTCATTTTCTTTAACAAACATTTCAAGAAAATTTTCAAAATTGCCGGCTTTTGTTTGTAACGAAATACATTTATCCAGCCACTTATTAAAACTTGTGTTTTCATCAAACAGTTTATTTGATGTTACTTCATCAGTCAATCCGGCTTTGATAATATAATTCCATGCTTTGCAAAAATCCTGATGACGCAATGTTGTTCTGATAAATGTTGCTGTCTCTTCTAACCCATAAACAGGAATGTAGGACAATGAATCCCTGTTAGGATAATAAACAAGATTATTAATACCAGGTAATGAAACTTCAGGACAATCAGCAAACAATTCATTGTATCCAATTTTTTCTACCCGATCATTATTTTTATAAACTGCACCTGCTTTTCCTGCCAGTAAAATATTCCTCGGATTCCAGCTTATTTTATAATGCCAGGGATTATCGTCACTCTCAGGTGCAACTAATCCCCCGCAATGTGATTTGAAAGAATTTATTTTCCCGCCTTCTTTATGTATCTGGTCAATAATCTTCATTGCACTCATGTGATCAATTCCGGGATCAAGACCCATTTCGCAAAGAAATAATAAATTTCTATTTAAGATTTCAGATTGCAGATTTCGGATTTCATCATCAACATACGATGCGGTAAGTAAATTTTTGTTTTTCTCAATACAACTTTTTGCAACAATAGTATGAAGGGCGGGGGGAAGTAAGGAGATGATTATATCTGATTCGCTGATAAATTTATTTCTTTCTTCCGCATCATTTATATCAAATGAAATTGCCTGGCCGGATATTGAATCACCAATTTTATATTGAGCAAGTTTTAGTTCAGCATCCACTACAGTTAATGTCCAGTTTTCTTTTTCTGCATTGGCAAGTAAATAGTCAATTAAAACGGTGGCAGATTTTCCTGCGCCAAATAATAAAATTCTCTTCATGTTTAGCTGATAAGCCGGCAAATTAAAACAAATATTTTTTAAAGACCCGCCGTGTTTTTATCAAACTGACCGGACTCAACCTGTATGATTTTATAAATCACCTTAATTCCC
Organism: Bacteroidota bacterium; assembly: GCA_031418795.1. GTDB lineage: Bacteria > Bacteroidota > Bacteroidia > Chitinophagales > Chitinophagaceae > VBAS01. The sequence goes on from JANOJO010000580.1 coordinate 4,214, forward strand.
CTGGGATTGTCAGGAATTTTTATAGTCATAGTGCCGTTAGGTGAAATTGTTGTGAATTGAATACGTTCTGTTATTAATGGTAATTCACTCGGCTTAAGATACTGAAGTTCTACAATCACTTTATCTAAAATAAAATTTGAAGAATTTGAAACCGTGAGTTCCAGGTTTTCTATCCCACCAAAGGATCTTCGCTTGTATTCGTTTGCCTTTATAGAAACATAACTTGCAAGATTGACTGGCTTTATTTTATTATTAGTTGTAATGTCTCTTACTGATTTATCTCTTGATCCTTCCAATTCAGTTTGCAGAGTATTTATTTTTTCAGTTTCATTTGCAGGTTCATTTTTTTCAGCAATGTTTTTTGCTTCAGTTGGTTTCTTTGTTTTTTCAACTGGTGCTGGTTCATTGATTTTTGTTGCAGGCTTTAATTCTTTTTTTGATAATCTGTTTTCCTGCCCGGAATTCAGAGAATTTTCAACCCTGGGTATTGTTTCCGTAATAATATTTTGTCTGGGTATTGCATTTGCATTTGATACTATCTGGTTTTTTTCAGCAGGTTTTAATTTTATATAAATGAAAATCCCAATAGCCAAAGCACAAAAAACAACAGCTGATAATTTTAAAGCTGATTTCAATTTTTCATTCCGGTTATTTTTTTGCTTTCTATTCAAATAGATTTCTGCATATTTCTTTTTTATATCCTCCAGCGGTTGAGAATATTTTTCAGTAAGAGGAACTGATTCTTCTTTTTGTTCCTCATTCAATTTAACTTCCGGTTTTTTTTCAACAGGAATCTTTTTCTCTGCTGATACGGGTGCTGTGGCAAACGGTTGGGTTGGCATAGAAACAAAAATCTTAGAATAAGTCTTTTCTTTTAGTGAATTTTCAGTATTCACTTTCTGACTCACTTCTTTTTTGGCTGCCACTTCTACAAGTTCATAAAAATGTTTTTCCTTATTCTCCCCTGGTTTTTTGAAAAACCGGTCAAATGGTTGTTCTTCCACATTCGGAGCAAATTCTTTCAGTTCATTTACTTCACCCGGATACCGCCATGCTGCGCTGCGACCCTCAACCCATACAAGATCGTATGGTTTTAAACCCATTTGCTGCAATTGCTGCTGCGAAAAGGGGCCAGACTCTTTGTTGTTTCTTAAAAGGAGATAAGTTGCCATAAAAATGTTCAGAAAGTTATATAGAACGAAAAATCTGTGCCGGGGTATGCAAAAAGCTTGTTATAATTCTGGTGAATAAGTGGACAAAAAAAATCATGCACACAGGTGGAAAAATAGAGGTAAAAAACAGTTTTTTTATCAGGTTTTCAAGGCTGTTTCCGGTACATTTGCAGACCGCATAAATAACGATTTTAAACCGGGTAATTTTAGCTATGGACGAGACTTTTGACCCCAATGAAACAAGAGACAACGAACGAATAATTCCCGTAAACATTGAGGAGCAAATGAAGACCGCTTACATTGATTATTCAATGTCGGTCATAGTGGGTCGTGCCCTGCCAGATGTACGGGATGGATTGAAACCGGTGCATCGCCGTATTTTATATGCAATGAATGAATTGGGATTGCATTACAACAAGCCATTTAAAAAATCTGCAAGAATAGTAGGAGAGGTGTTGGGTAAATATCATCCGCATGGTGATACGGCTGTGTATGATGCAATGGTTCGTATGGCGCAGGATTGGAATATGAGATATACGCTTATTGACAAACAGGGAAATTTTGGTACACAGGATGGCGATGGCCCCGCAGCTATGAGATATACCGAAGCACGTCTTCAGCGGTTGGCCGATAGTATGCTGAATGATTTGGATAAGGACACAGTAAATTTTCAACTCAACTTTGATGATACAGAAAGAGAACCAACTGTTCTTCCCTCCCGTATTCCTCAATTATTAGTAAATGGTTCCAGTGGTATTGCAGTAGGCATGGCTACTAACATGATGCCGCATAACCTGAGTGAAGTAATTGATGGCTGTATTGCTTACATTGATAAAAGAGAAATTACCATTGAAGAACTGATGCAATATATAAAAGCACCTGATTTTCCTACCGCAGGAATTATTTATGGCATGGAAGGAGTGAAGGCTGCTATGCATTTTGGCCGTGGCCGCGTTGTACTGCGTGGTAAACTTTCTGTAGAAGCAAAACCAAGTGGCAGGGAGCAGATAATAATTACAGAAACACCTTACCAGGTAAGCCGCGATGCACTGACTGAAAGAATTGGCGCTTTGGTAAATGAAAAAATAATTGAAGGAATATCTCATGTCAACAACGAATCAAACGAAAAAGAAGGAACAAGAATAGTTATTGATTTAAAGAGAGATGCTGTTGCCAATGTAGTCATCAACCAGATATATAAACATACTGAGTTGCAAACATCTTACGGCATCAATAATGTAGCGTTGATAAAAGGCCGGCCAAAAACTTTGAATCTTAAAGAACTTATCGCAGAGTTTATTGAGTTCCGGCACGAAGTGGTGGTGCGCCGTGCAAAATATGAATTGAGAGAGGCAGAAAAGAAAGCACATATTTTACAAGGCTATCTTATTGCACTCGATCATCTGGATGAAGTAATCAGTTTGATTCGTAACTCAGCCACTCCTGATGTGGCAAAAGAAAATCTTATTAATGCCGGATGGGGGCTTGATGAAATACAGGCAAAAGCAATTCTAGAACTCCGGCTGCAGCGCCTCACCGGCATGGAAAGGGAAAAGATAAAAGACGAGTATGATGAACTGATGAAAGTGATTGCAGGCTTACAGGAATTATTGGGCAATGAAGGTTTGCGTTTTGACCTCATCAAAAAAGAACTGTTAGAAATAAAAGATAAATTTGGCGATGAAAGAAAAACGGAGATAACATATTTAGATGATGAAGTAAGAATAAAAGATTTGATTAGAAAAGAAGATGTAGTCATTACCATTTCACATCTTGGTTATATAAAAAGAACATCAGCAACGGAATACCGTTCACAACGCAGGGGCGGCAGGGGAGTAATGGGTGGAAAAACAAGAGAAGAAGATTGGATAGAACATTTATTTGTTGCATCCACGCATCATACAATGATATTTTTTACAGAAAAAGGAAGATGCTACTGGCTGAATGTATATGAAATTCCGGAAGGGGAGAAGACGGGTAAAGGCCGTGCAATTCAAAATCTGATACAGATACCGCCAGCTGATAAAGTAAGAGCAATTCTGGATGTAAAAGATTTGAAAGATGAGGAGTTTGTAAATGCACATAATATTGTTCTTTGTACCAAAAAAGGAATTATTAAAAAAACTGAGTTGGCAGATTTCAGCCGGCCAAGACTATCAGGAGTGATTGCAATTACAATCAATGAAGGCGACGAATTACTAGAAGCAAAAATGACTGATGGAAAATGCGAAATAATGATGGCGGTAAAAAGTGGAAGAGCCATTCGGTTTTCAGAAATAAAGGTAAGAGCTACGGGCCGCGGCGCTATTGGTGTTGCAGGCATTGAAGTGGATGATAATGGTGATGAAGTAGTAGGTTTGCTTTGTGTAAATCCTGAAACGGATTCATCTAAAACAGTTTTGGTTGTTAGCGAACAGGGTTTTGGTAAGAGAACTGCTGTGGATGAATACCGCTATACAAACCGCGGAGGCAAAGGAGTAAAAACAATTAACGTAACAGAAAAAACCGGTAAATTAGTAGGCATGCTGGATGTGGCAGAAAAAGAAGATTTGATAATTACATGCAAGAGTGGTGTTACCATCCGTATGAAAGTTTCTGACATTCGTGAGCAGGGCAGGGCCACGCAGGGTGTAAAACTAATACGATTGGATGAAGGCGATGAGATTGCTGCGATAACAAGAATTGAAGATCAGGTGCAGGTTGAAAACGGAGATAATGGCGGCAACGGTGATATTGTCAATGATAATATCGGTAAAGATGATACCGGCAATGATGAAAACGTTAAAGATGATAACGGCAATGGTGATAGTGCTGATTCAAATAATGAAAATGCAACCACCGAATAATTAATTTCATCTGGAAAAAGGTTCTGATTTATAAAATTCAAATAAACTAAAATGCAAAAGTTTTTATTAGCGTTGATTTTTACAATTGCCGGCAATATGTTGCCTGCACAAACTGTTGACGATATAAAAGAATTAATCAACAAAGGGCAATGGGATAAAGCAAAAACAGCCGTTGATGCTTTTCTTACTAAAGAAAAAAATGCAGTGAAGTGGGAAGGCTGGTGGTACAAAGGTGTTATCTATAATGAAATTGCAAAGAGTGAACAATTTAAAAACTTAGCTCCCGAAGGCAGGATGGATGCGTTTAATGCATTTAAAAAATATTATGAAGTAGATACAAAAGCTATTCAGGCCACCCTGGAGCAGCATGTAAGACTATTTGATATTTACGGCGGATATTTTGACATGGCCGCTGCCAATTTCAATGCTAAAAAATACGACTCAGCATTTATTAATTTTAAAAACGCATATACCATTGAAGAGTATATTGCTTCAAAAGGATTTGAATACAACAATTTTAAATTTCCTGAATTTGATACCACACTTATACAAAATATTGCCCTGGCAGCTTATATGGCCAAAAAAGAAGATGACGCAGTAATTTATTATAATAAAATAGCTGAGAAAAAAATTGCCGGAAAAGAAAATATGGATGTTTACCAGTTCATGGTGGAATATTATCATAAGAAAAAAGATATGGCAAACAAAGAGAAATACCTGCAGCTTGGCCGTGAACTTTATCCGGATGATGATTACTGGTACCTGACAGAACTTGCTGATGTGGATGAAAAAGACAAAAAAGCGCTTTTTGTAAAATATACAGAACTATCGCAGAAGTACACCAATAAGCCAACCATGCTTTACAACTATGCGGTTGAATTATTTAATTATACTTATACTGGTGATTCAAAACCGGCAGATTATAAGGAATTGCAGAAAAAGATAGAAGAAATATTAAAACAAGCCCTGGCCTTAAATAAAAATTATACAGAAGCAAACTTAATCATGTCGAGGCATCTTTATAATGTCTCTTTTGATTTTCAGGATGAAATGAAACTGATAAAAGGAAATACACCTGCTGATCAAAAAAAGAAAGCCGATTTAAAAACAATGATGGTGGCAAAAGCGGATGAATTAATTCAATATGCTATGCAAGTCTTTGATGTATTAAGCGCCAAGGCTACATTAAAACCATCAGAAAAAGGAAATTATAAAATGATAACTGACCTGATTGTTTCAGCTTATGAATTAAAAGGGGACAAGGCAAAGGTTGATGAATACAGAAAGAAATTGGAAGGCATTCAATAATATCTTTTACAAGAGCCGCTGCATAAGCGGTTTTTGTTTATCAAAGTTACTTAACATAACATACATTATAAGAAAATCATGGGTTTGTTTATTATTAAAAAAGAATGCCTGCGCTTCCGGCGTGAGAACTAATACCTCGTTTACTGGTAAGTCTGGCGTACCTATAATTTGTATATTCAGGAACCAAAACCAGCTTGTTATGTTG
>JANOJO010000581.1:0-13967 GCA_031418795.1 Bacteroidota bacterium
TCGCCCAGGCCGGCATAGGCAAGTGCGTAAGAAGAATCTTTTTCAATGGCCTTATTAAAATAGTCAATGCCTTTCATTAACGAACCATCTAATCGTTTGTTCCAGTGATACCGCCCTTGTAAATAAAGCTGGTAAGCTTCTGTATTTTCCGTCTGTTTTTTTTCTATCTGTAATTTTTCTTCCGGAGAAAGTGTTGCTTTAAGTGTAGTGGCTATTTGCGTAGCAATATCTGTCTGAACAGAAAAAATATCATTTATTTTCCTGTCAAAAGTTTCGGACCAGAGATGTTTGTCTGATGCAGCATCAATAAGCTGAACAGTAATTCTTATTTCATCGTTTGATTTTCGTACACTTCCTTCCAGTATATTGGCAACTCTCAGCGATTGGGCAATTTCTTTCAATGATTTTTTTGAATTACGGTAGAGCATTGAAGAGGTACGGGAACTTACTTTCAGCTCGCTAATCTTTGAGAGCTGGTTAAGTATCTCTTCCATCATGCCATCGCTGAAGTATTCCTGTTCATTATCATCAGACATATTTACAAAGGGCAGCACCGCAATAGATTTGCTGCTGATTTCTTCTGATTCATCTTTTGCAACGATATTAATATAAATAAAATACGAAGCAATAAGTAAAATGAAAACTGATACAGAAATAATAATATTTCTTTTCCCTGTATCTCTTATTTTCAACTTGCCCTCCATTTCTTCCCGTTTCGGAATTGTAAATCCTTCATTGGAGACAGCAAATACTTCAACAGGTTCATCCACATTTTTAAAATGAAAGGAACCTAAAGATGTGAGTTGAAAATCTGCCTGGTTCTTTACCTGGTCGCGGATAGATTTTGATAAAAGAACAGCGCCGGGTATCCCAAGAGACTCGATACGTGAAGCAATATTTACACCGTCACCAAAAACATTTTCGTTTTTGAAAATAACATCGCCCAGGTGAAGGCCTATGCGAACCGGTACCGGTGTTTCTTCCCTGAACGCTTTTTGTAAAGCGATGGCACATGCTACACTGTTGGATGAACTATCGAATGCAAGCAGGCATCCATCGCCAAAGTATTGAACTATTTTTCCTTCATGCGCCTTCGATATACTTTCCATTACTTCTTTGAACCTGTTAATCAGTTTCAATGCGTTTTGCTCATCACGCTGCATCAACGCCGTGTACCCGACAATGTCGGTAAACATAATGGCTGCAAGCTGGCGGGATTGAGACATGTTTTATAAAGTGATAGTGTTCTATTTTAAATATTCACTGACTTTTGAATTAATAAATTTTTTTACGTTGCTCCAGGTTTGCTTTTTCAAACTTACCGGGTCTTCGCTTTCTTCGGCATCAGCAAAATAAGTAATTGCCTGCGGTACGGTGATTAATAAATTTTGAGAAACATATTTCTCTTTATGAAATTTAATAAAATCAGAAACAGAATAGTGATTTAAAAGTTCAGCCACATCCCAAAAGTCTTTCTTTTTTGCCCTGCCGAGTATTGCCTGCACTTTCATGGCGATAATATCTTCCGTTGAGAACATTCTTATGTCATCAATTTTCAATTCAGGTCTTATTAATGGATGAGGGTGCAGGATAAGGTCTATTTTAACCTCATCCACAAAACCAAAAATTCCAAAACGTGGATTTGTTGTTCTGTTTACAAACGATGTTTTAAATTTTTTCTCCAGCGCATTAATTACTTCTGCATTTTCAAATGGTTTGTTTGAAAATATATCCAGATCAACGGATTTTCGATGTCCATAAGATAGTGATAATGCAGTGCCGCCAACCAGTGAAAAATCTTTTAACTCAGGAATTTTCATTAATTGATTTAATACGGAAAAAGCGTGGGGTTCGACTGTCTTAATATGTAGCATCTGAAATCTTTAAGGGGTTTGTTTATGACAGCACTTGCAAGATACATTGTATGTTCAGGTAAAAACTTTGCATTGAGCAATGCCTCAGTAACTTTTTCATCGCCATAATAACGACGGCAATTGCGTATATCGTCCACATCGCCACGTTCAAATACCCTTTCAATGACAAAATTAGCTTTTGTGTCGTAGTTGATTTTCTCAAAAACCACATCCCAGAAAATGCGTTTATTAAATACTGGTTTAGGTTTATCTGTCATATTACAAAGATATAATTCAATTTTAGTTTACCTGCACATACAACAAAGCCCAGATGAAGCGGGGGATGACCAGTATCAAAGATGGACAATATAAGTAAATGCCTTTTTCTCATCCTTACCCATTAAAGCTGTGTAGCAAACAATATCGGTAAACATAATGGCGGCGAGCTGGCGGGAGGAGGACATGGGTTGGTAATTGTTTTTGGGAAGTTAATCAACTTTAAACAAATTCAAATTTATCATCATCAAATAAACCTGGCCCTGAATATCCGCCAAACGGTGGTGGACTTAAGAAAAGCCTTAAAACAGTTTGAAAGAATCACCATCGAATAATCCTTTATCACTTAATTTCAAATGCGGTATCACCAGTAAGTTTATAAATGAAAGTTGTAAAAGTAGTTTGCAATTGAAAGTTTGTTAATTATAAGCTGGCTATCGGGAGCTTCGATCAGTTAAAATGGTGAATGGGCAATAAGCAGGAAGAAACCAGTGAATGACAGGTTGAGTACAATAAAAACAAATGAGAGCCAGAAAATATTTTTATTCCAGTTTCATAAGCAGGTTTTGTCCCTTAGAATAAATGGAAGCATCCTCCGGAATTTGATTCAGCCATTGTATGCAGGCAACTCTGTCTTTTTCTTTTTCCGAAGGGACGGATTTCCGCAGATAACTCAATGCCATGAAATAAGCTGCATCGTAACGGAAAATAGAAATACCGTTATAAAGTTGATTAAGCTCAGCTCTTGATTTTTCAACCTGACCGGTTTCCAGCAGAGCCACAGCATAATAAAAATGCAGGTAAGAATTGGCTTCATCTGTTTTCAGCAGTGTTTCAAATAAAGGAATTGTTTCTTCAAAATTTTTATCATTGAATTTTTGGGTAACCAACTGAAGCAAACTGTCAGCCGGGGTTCCTCTTTCTGCAACACTGTTCATTTCAACAGATGCATATTGCCTGTACAGATCCGGCTGGCTCCACGGCGACCAAATGAATAAGGCTATAATAATAGCCGCTGCTGCTACTGCGGCAACCCAGCGATACTTGCGGAATTGAACAATTTTTGCACCCGTGTTGTGGAAATATTGCTGTCGCATTTCTTCCAGAGTACTTTGCAGGGCCAATTCGTCTTTGCCGGGATAAAGTTTGGTTTTAAGCGTATCATTTACCTCCCTGAAAAGATCCACTTCTTTTTTCAATGCAGCATCCTGTTGAAGCATTTGTTCAAATGCCTGCAATTCTTCAGCATCCATTTCTCCATCTGCATAGCGGCTTATTTTATCATAGTCAGGGGTACTCATTTTATTGTTGTGATTTTATGGATTTTATTAATTCAGTCATGCACTCCGATTTTTTTTTGCGCAGGTAACCATACGTTACACCCAGGGCAAGTGCTACTTCTTCCTGCGGTTTGCCACTCAGGCACCAACGGATGATCTCACGGCATTTATCTCCCAACTTTTCAAACATTGTAATAAACAGTTTGGCTCTTTCATCCTCCACCTGCATTTGTTCAGTAAGCGCAAATACATCTTCGCCGATATTAGATAACTTTTCGATGTCAGTTGTTACCTGTTGACGGCCACTTTTTTTCAACTCGTTCAGCCATTTACGTTTGCAAATCAGTAATAAAAAAGCTTCAAAGGGACAGGTAAGTTGCAGTGATTTTTCGTTTGCCTGCCTGTAAATATCAATCAATGCTTCCTGGAAAATATCAGCGGCATCATCTTCGTTACCGTTGTTTTGCAGTAAGTAATTCTTCACTTTGGAAGAGAAGCGTTCATAGATTTCTTTTACCACCACTGCATCATTTTGCAATAGCGCTGTTATATAACGCTGGTCGGCATGAACGATTTTAGCAGTTTCTGACATGTGCACAGGTGTTGTCCCGTGTATTAAATATACTTCTTCTTTCCGGGATAAACGGTTTAACAAAAAGCGGGGTAACAATTTTTTGTTTTGATGATATACCTGTGATACCTGCCCGCAAATGCTGAAAACCAGCATTGGGTTATTCAAAAAATCTAAAAATGATTTACAATGAAAGCAAGGATAATTTTTATGGTTAGTTTTTTCCTGTACCTGGTAATTATTCTTATCAACTGATACAGTTTCCGAGGTAACAATTCTTTTCACTTGTTGATATTAAACCGGGAAAAAACAAAACGGCGATTGCCGAAAAGCCGGAACAGAGTAGGCATTATTTAAAATTTTTTAAAATGAAAACGAGAGTAATTTTTATGATGTCGGTTTTATTGATTGCAATGTTGTTTTTTGCCTGTAAAAAAGCACAGGTCGGGAACTTAACAAAACCAGTAAACGACAATGAATGTGTGATAAAATATCAGAATTGTATAGCACAGGTAAAAGCAAATGAAGAGAAAGCTATTAAAGCTTGTAATGACGCCGGCGGAGTTGGGGTAGCAGATTGTATAGCGAGAGTTAAATCTGAGTCAGAGAAACTAGAAAAGGTTTGTTTCGAAGAGTTCCTCAAATGTAAGGGAGAGTGAAATATGTAAATTACCGGAGTTTTTTTATACAATTCCTGAGTATGTAAATACTTTCTTCTTCTTCAAATCATTCCATCGTTTCTTCATTTTGCACCGGTTCATTCCGGGGCAACAATTCTTTTCACCTGTTGATATTATACCGGAAAAAACTAAATGGCGATTGCCGAAAAGCCGGAACAGAGTAGGCATTATTTAAAAATTTTTTTAAAATGAAAACGAGAATACTAATCACATTGTCAACTGTACTGTTTGTATTGCTGACAATTTTTTCCTGCAAGAAAAATCATGAACATGACTGTGCCGGCGATCATTGCACAATCGATCATAATAAAGCCGGCATCCCTTATTTTTCATCTGCAGCAGAGTTTACACAGGGTATCAGCCGTGTTGCAAATCTTGTAGAAGCAAACAGGATTATAGCATACCGTGACACAACACGTGATGGCAAACCGGATATCCAGGGGCGCAGAGAGCCATTAATACAGGATGTCCTGCATATTCTTGAGCTGCTTCAAAGCGGACAGGTGAATACTGCAGTGCATAATGTATTTCATTTTGATGGCGCTACTTTTTCGCTTATCTCTTATTTAATGAAAGCAAGAATGACCGGTAATATTTCTGCTAAGACACTTACTGATATTCTTGCCCAGATTCCTCTTCCGCCGGTTGCCATGATAGGTTTTACACCACCTATCGTGATAGAACCCGTACCAGTTCATGATTGTAAATTATGCGTCTGCAAACCAAAAGTAAAAATCAGGGCCACGCTTGTTTATGTTCCTGACTGTGGAAATTATAAAAGAGAAACAACTGGTTACATAGTTAACAATACACTCACTGGTATGAGTAGCGGAGTCTATTACCGCTTTGTTCCTGAAGTGGAAGGTTGTGGATGTGGTGGTACATGGACATATACAATTGAAGCGCCTGCCGGAGCTAACTATGCAAGCTCATACTCGGGCAATCCTGGCAATGGAGTTAGTTTCCAGGGTTTGTCAGGTGGTACTTATAAAATCACATTTACATATACCTGTGGTTGTTGCTGCGGTGCCAGTGATTCCGAAACTATTTCTATCACAATTTCTTAAACATTTATACTAAAAGGCGATTGCCGAAAAGCCATAACAGAGTAGGCGCAAAAAAAAATTACAATTATGAAAAAGCTATCAATGATTATGTTGTTAATTTCAACTATTTCTTTCTTATTCTTTGCCTGCAGAAAAGATGTTCAGAGTGCTGACCACGAAATACTCAAAGCAACTGATTTCTGGAATGACTATGGTCCCAAGCAGCAGACATTTTCTGTGAATGCAGCTACCGGTGGAACCATCACCGGAACAAAAGGCACAAGAATCAGTATTCCTTCCGGTGCATTTATTGAGGCCAATGGAACTATCGTTACTGAAATCGTCAGTCTTAACCTGGTGGAAATACTCACAAAAAAAGATATACTGTTTTCTGGTGTGTTAACTGAAGCCAATGGTGAACCGCTTTTATCTGGTGGTGAGTTACTGGTGGAAGCAAAAAAACAAAATGGTGATGTATTAAGAATGAATCCGGCGGGCCAGCCTGTGAAGATTGAAGTACCTGCAGCAAAGGGAGCAGATACAGGTATGAAATTGTTTGTAAGAAGAGAAAGAATACAACAGCCCAATCAAAGCAATGACAATCCTCTAACATGGACACCGGCTTCTTATGCGCCATTTGGTGGCGGAGCCAATTCTTATGTGTTCAATCTTCCTGGATTCAGATGGGTAAACATAGACAAGTTTTACAGCGACCCCCGTCCTAAAACAATCATTACCGCTTCACCTGAATTCAAAGACAACAGTAATGCGAGCAAGGTAGAAGTGCTGTTGATATTTAAAGATGTAACCACTGTGTGCCCGATTCCTTATAACAGCGGCATGCAAAAGTTTCAATCATACCAGAATGCAGTACCTGTCGGAGCTGAAGTTATTATTGTAATCATCGGCGAAGATTCAGATGGTAATATTCAATTTGGTTCAAAAGAAATTATAGTTACACCAAACATGCATATAGATGTAGCCATTGGAAAAACAACCAAAGCCATGATGGATTCGTTTTTAGCAACCCTTAAATAGCCCGCCCGTCCATATGTCCGTTCCCCAAAAGACCCCGCAACCAAGGCGGGGTCTTTCCTCTGAGAAGTGAAAGAATAAAACTAATTTTATGTTCTGCGACATTAATATATTTTCAATGCATCGGATAAAAGCCATAGTGCTGCTGGCCGTTATGCAACTGACTGCGATGATGCTCACTGCTCAAAAACCAGATACAGCATCTGCCAGTATTGATTTTAAATTGGACAATAACAAAGCGACATTCAACTCTTCACTCAGACCCTTAAGACAGATTGCCGGAGCGCCGGAAGCATTTTACACTCACTTCTGGGAGTTTGGCGATGGCAAGTTCAGCTTTGAAAAACAGCCCCGGCATATTTATAAAGACACAGGCACTTATGATGTGATTTATTATGCCACAAATAACTATGATGATGGAAAACCGCCGCCCAGACGGAGAAAAAAAATTCCGGTGAAACAGAAAGTTTTATTTGCACAACAAAGCACACCTTCTTTTTTTAAAAAAGATGGCGCTGTAGAAATGAAAGTGAACCGGCAGCCAAGCCCCGATGAAGATATGGTGCTCATCATTGGTTATCGCAACGAAACTAATATCACATCACTGAACGGCTCGCTGCTGTTGTTTTATAATGAAAAACTATTCAAGGCAAAAAATTTTGAGCTGGCGGAAGAAAGAACTTATCATGGAGAAAAAAGTTCGGCGTTGAGTTCAATCGCATTTACCGGAAATGAAATTATAGAAACAAGCGGATGGGTTGTTGCTTCTGGCCCCGCTACTGATGAAATATATACAGGCGAAAGTTTTTTTGCAGGGCGGTTTGCTAACCTTCTGAAAACAAAGCAACAGATCTACAGTGAAAACAAAGTATGGAAGTTTGAAAACCTGCAGAAGGGAGAAGAAAAATATTTCTTTATTACCCTGCACACCACGCCTGAAATGATCAAAGACACCAATGCAGTAGTAGTGCTTAACGGAATGTTTGTGCCCGATGATCCCAACGGTGAATTACAGGAATATGAACTCGAATTGCAGATCGTTGCATCACACGACCCTAACCGAATGATGCTCCGCAACCGCCGGTTGAACTACCGCTTTACCGGAGCCAACAAAGAAATGACGTACAAAGTACGATTTCAGAATACGGGTAAAGGCGCGGCAAGTCAGATCAGTATCGGTATTGCAGTTCCTTCGATGATGGATTCAAAATCACTGGAAGTGATGGATCTTTATCCGAAATGTATTCCTTGTGATTCGGCTTATGCAGGGCAAAGTTGCCTGGATACAATGATTACAAAAGACAGTATTCATTTTGTTTTTAAAAATATTTACCTGCCTGGTATAAGGCAGGATGGTTTCAGGGAACCTGATTCCACACAAGGATTTATAAAATATCAGTTACGGTTTGGCAATAAACCGAAAAAGATTTCATTTGAAAGCAGCGCTGCCATCGTGTTTGATAAAAATGAACCTGTTTATACCAATGGCTCAAGAGGATATTTCAAACCTGGCAATTCACCAGGTATAATTGTGGGTTATAATAAATGGATGGATATCGGAAACAAAAACCGGATTGATGAAGATTACTGGATGGCGGGTGCAAGTGTATCTTCTTATTCTCCCTATAAAAAGTATCTGCAGTGGGAATTATTTGCCGGCATGATCAATCAGCCTGAGCAATTGATAAGCCGCGGTCCGGGCAGGGATACTATGGTCAACAGCCAACTTTATTTTCAGCAAAACATTGATCTCTATGAAAAGAGAAAAATTACAAAGCTTGCTTTCGTTCCCTTGCAGCTTCGTTACAATATTAGCGATTGGGTTGGCGCAGGTATTGGCTCTATGGTTTCAACAGATGCAATAATTAAAATATCAGCCCACAGGGATATGTTATTGCGTCCATTTGTACCTCCACCTGTACCTCCAATTGTACCTCTTATGCTGTCAGAAAAATTACAGGAAAGAACAGAATATTTCAAAAACTGGGATGTCGCTGCATTTGCAGATCTGCAGTTGGGTAAAGTAAGAGTGGGGCCAGCAGTTGGTATTCGCTTTCTGCATTATTTTAAAAACCCGCAGAACCGTTTATTGGTTTATGCCACTTGGAGATTATAACTATCTTTAGTTGAATCTTCTTTTAAAATGAACGATGGCCTGATTTGGGCAAAAAAATTTTTCTTTTTGTTGTTTGTACCATTTATACTTTTTGTAATTCTGGGTCAAACAGCGAAGGATGTTCCTTTACCGTATCCATCACTTCCAACTTCACTTTCCCGTCATCTTGATTCACTTCGCAAGGCAGATAACCTTGGCGAGTGGCTTGTAAGCTGGCTGGAGTACCTGGAAGATGAACCTGCTGCACGGGTTTCATTGCTATACACTGCGGAATCAATAGCATGGCGCCAGCCGGAAAATACTGATGAGAGATTGGCGTGGTTTGATTTACTTGCCAACCAGGGATATTATGAAATGTACCGGGGTAATATTGATCGTTCCATTGACGCTTACGAAAAAGCGTATCGTTTTTATTTTGAAAAACCAATCCCCGGAGCAGAAGCTGATGTACTCGAATATCTATTAAAACCACTTGGCAACAACTACACCCGCCTTGGGGATTACGACAGAGCTTTCTTTATCCAGGAAAAAAGTTTGTCGTTGGCGTTGCAACAAAAAGATTCAAACCAGGTAGCTTCCATCTATCACAACCTGGCTACATCTGCACGATGGAAAGGGCAATTTGGTTTGGCAGAAGATTATTGTGTAAAAGGATTAATGTTTGTTCATGAAAAAACACCCCGGCATGGTTTGCTTCTTTCAACTTTTTCAGAAATTCTTTTGTTACAAAAAAAAATAAAGGAAGCTGAGTCCCGGATTCAGAATGCAATAAAAATTTTGCAGCAAAACTTACCCAACGATACCATAGATGTTTCTTACTGGCTAAGAGGTGCGTACCAGGGTTATGGTGAAATTTTAAAAGAGAAGGGTGATCTGACAACCGCACTTCGCTTTTATGAAAAAGCTGAACTTATAATTGATAAGTATTTCAGAGGCGAACGGAAAAGAGAAAAAGCAAAACTCTGTGTGCTTAGCGGACAAGCATTGCTTCACTTACAGCAATCACAGAAGGCCATAGAAAAATTCAATCTTGCTCTTGGCCTGCTACTTCCTTCTTTTCAGTTACAAACAACAGATGAATTGCCTTTTGCAAATGAGATATATGCTGAAAACACAATAATGGATGCATTGCATGGTAAGGCAACATGTCTGCTGGCAATGGGGAAAAAAGAAATTGCTCTTGATTGTTTCATGCTTTTGTTTACTGCCGAACGTAAACTGCGTTTCGAATTTTTCAGTAGCGGAGCCAAACAACAGCAGCAAATAGAAAACCGAAAATGGGTGGAAGCAGCTATGCAAACCGCTTATGAGTTATGGAAGGCAGACGGCAAAAAAGAGTATGCTGATAAAATGTTGCTGATTGCAGAGTTGAGCAAGTCACAATTACTGCTGGATGAAATGATAAGCAACCTTCAATACAGCCGGCTTAAAAATGGCGATTCACTTCTGACTAAACAATTCCAGATCATGCAGGCCATTGCCCTGGCCGAACGTGAAGCAATGCAGCATATTGAAAAAGAAAAAAAGGATAGCGCTGCGCTGACGGTGAAAAAAGAAATGCAGTATGAACTGTCACTGATCCAGAAAATGGTGAAGGAAAAATATCCTGTGTTCAGCGGGTATATGGCAGAAGAAAATATTCCCTCTGCTGAAAACATTCTGCAAAAACTACCTTCCTCAACAGTTATTAGGGAATTTTTTACGGGAGAAAAAAATATTTACATCATCAGTGTTCAGGATAAAACTGTACATGGAGTTCACCGGCTTGAAAATGCTCCACAAGTACAACAGGCTATAAGAGATTTTGTGTTTACCTGGTTTCAAGAGGGGCCTGAGAAAATGATGAATGAACCGCAGCAATATTATAAAGAGGCGAATCAACTTTACCGCTGGCTATGGATTGATACAGCAAAGGAAAAACAGGAACAGTACCTTATTATTCCCGACGGTATAATCGGTTATCTTCCTTTTGATGCATTAGTCACAGATTCTTTTTATCACACGAATGTGGATGATTGGCCTTTCCTGGTTAAAACGAAAAATATTTTCTTTAGTTACTCGCTTCAAACCTTGCAACAACAACAGCAACCTAAAAAAAATAATAAGCAATTTGCGGGATTCTTTATTTCTTTCGACAGCAGCACAAACGCTTCCCTACCGGCGGTAAAAAAAGAGTATGCCTCATTGAACAATTTGGTAAAAGGAAATTTTTTTACAGAAAAAGATGCTTCCCTCAAAGCTTTTCAGAATCAACTGGACAAGGTAAACCTGCTGCACATCAGCACCCATTCTTTTTTACAGGGCGAAGAAAATATTCCTGTGCTTCAACTTGCCGATGATAAATTCTTTTTATTTGAATTGTACGGAAAATCTTTTCAACCTCAGTTAGTTGTTCTCAGCGCCTGCCGCACCGGTCATGGTATGCTCGCCGAAGGTGAGGGCATCATCAGCCTGGCAAGAGGGTTTACTGCCACAGGCGCCGGTGGAATTGTTGCCGGTCTCTGGAATATGAATGACGAATCAACTGCCGGATTGATGGGAGATTTTTATCATCATCTCAGAAACGATCATCACCCGGCTGCTGCATTGAATGCTGCTAAAAAAGAATGGCTGAAAAAACAGCATGAACAATATTTTAATATGCTGCCTTATTTCTGGGCAGGCATAATCTACGTGGGCAGCAACCAACCCATAGAGCTGGCAACAAAAAAAACTGAAATACCATTCATGTGGATGGTTGTTGCAGCTTTCCTGTTACTTTCAGGTATATATTATTTTTTCAAATGGCGGAAAAAATAGAATGGAGAAATAATTATTTTATGACAGTGAACTGCTCCAGGCAAGATGATACAGGCCATCTTTTTCTTTAATACAGCTAAATAAAAAGCGGGTGATAAAAGGCATATTGATTTGGTCGTTTTTACCGGAAAGCGCCACAATACCGTTCACATAAGTTTCAACAGAAGATGTTTCAATAGCCTTCCATGATTTCGGCACTATTGAATTACTATATCCTATATCGTAACGACGGTATGCCAGTTTTTCCACCAGGTTTTCGAGAAAATCCGGCTGGTCAAGTGTTGCAGTAATATTTAGTGACTTTTTCATTACCTGAGTTTGAGGGTTAACAATCTTTGTCTCACTGTAATTATATCAACGCTACTGTAAGTTTGTTACCTTTTTGTCTGCATATAAGATGCAGTTGTCACCGGAATGGTTAAAAAAGAAATGTGAAAGTTATCTGAAGGAAAGAAAATTGTGTGGCAATAATTGTGAATTAATATATCAGTCAACAAATTGAAACCTGTCCCCGTCAAACAAACCCAGCCCCCTAAATCTCCGCCAAAAGGCGGAGGACTTAGCAAAAGTCTTAAAGTAGTTTGAATGAATCTCCATCGAATAATCCTTTATCACTCAGTTTTAAATGTGGAATAACAAGTAAAGCCATAAACGATAAAGTCATAAATGGTGCAGATAAAGTAGAACCGAACTCTTCTTTCACCATTTTATCAATTGCAGTATATGCTGCGGCTACTTTGTAACCGTCTTCATTACTCATTAAACCAGCTACTGGTAAAGCCAATATCATTTCTTTATCATTATTAACTGCGCTTACCCCGCCTTGTTTTTCTATAATTAAATTTACAGCTCTGCAAATACTTTCATCATCAACACCAACAGCAACAATATTGTGACTATCGTGTGCAACAGAAGAAGCAATAGCGCCTTTCTTCAATCCAAAATTTTTAATAAATGCTTTTGCAACCGGCGCATGTTTATAGCGATTAACCACAACTATTTTTAAAACATCATCTTCAATATCACTTTTCAGTTTGCCATTTATAATTTCAGGTTCGTATAAAATTTTATTAGTGATTAGCTGCCCATCCAACGCTTCGATTACCTGAATTTCATTTTTTCCATCAGTCTTAATTTCAAAATCTTCTACTTTCTTTTTACTACAAGAAAAGTTATTAATCACTTTTGATTTTTGACTTTTGATTTTTGACTTCCCTTCTTCTGCCACTAACTCACCATCAATAAAAGTTTTTACTACTTCAAACTTTTCCAAATCCTTCACCACAATAAAATCGGCATTATCACCCACTTTTAATAATCCAACTTCCAGTTTGTAATGGAGAACAGGATTCACACAGGCTGCCTTTAATATTTTAAATAAATCAATTCCTTTTGCCACAGCCCTTGCGCAAAGTTGATTGATATGTCCCTCGACCAAACTATCAGGATGTTTATCATCACTGCAAAACATTATCATCTCCGGGTAATCATGCAGCAAATCAATCAAGGCTTCAAAGTTTTTTGCGGCGCTTCCTTCACGGATAATAATCTTCATCCCGTATTTTAATTTATCAAGAGCTTCTTCAGCAGTGAAACATTCGTGGTCGGTGGCCCCCCTGCCCTCCGAAGGGGAAGCCTCCCTGCCCTCCGAAGGAGGGTTCTTAGTTTTCGAAAGAGGAGAAGTCTTTTTCGTATCCGAAGTAGATGTTGAACTATCGGAGTCTAAAGCCCCTCCTTCGGATGGGTTTGGGGAGGCTTTCGCTTCGGGAGGATTTAGGGCGGCAATGTATTTCCTTGCATCCTCCCCTCTCAATCCCGGCGCATGACCATCCACAGGTTTTAATAACCGGTGAGCTGCAGCAATTTTTTTCATCACTTCTTCATCACCGTTAAGCACTCCGGGAAAATTCATCATCTCGCTCAAATATTTTATTGCATCACGTTGCAATAGTTTTTCAACATCATCTGAATTTAATTCTGCACCGGCAGTTTCAAATTTTGTAGCAGGCACACAACTCGGGGCACCAAAATAAAATTTAAACGGAACTGTTTTTCCATTTTCAATCATAAATTCTACGCCTTTCATACCGCAAACATTAGCAATTTCATGCGGATCACTAACGGTACCCACCGTGCCATGTACAACGGCCAGCCTTGCAAATTCTGAAGGAACCAGCATGGAACTTTCAATATGAACATGGCTGTCAATAAAACCGGGGAGAATATAGTCTTGAAGCTGTAGTCCAGAGCCAGGAATTTTAGTTATCGAAGTTATTTTACCTTCCTGTACAACTATTTCGGCCGGGTAAAC
>JANOJO010000582.1:0-4214 GCA_031418795.1 Bacteroidota bacterium
TGATAATTTCATTTGGCGAAGGTATTATTTTAAAAAAATACCACGAAAGTGGTTTTGGAAATCCCCCCCCCCATTGCTTAACTTTAGTATAGGAAATATTTCCAATCACTTTTAAACTTAAAGTTTATGAAAAAAATACAAATGATAGCAGTGATAGGGGTTCTCATGCTTTTAATCTTTAAAAGCATTTCTTGCAATAAAGCCAATAATCAAGAAACAACTAAATTTTCAGGGTACGGGAAAGTTTATTTATTTAAAGAAGAATACGAAGCAAAGAATGTGAATAAATCTGATGTTCTATCGGAAGGCCCCAATTGTTTATATGGGGAACTATCAAATAATAGTTTTATAAAACTATTCAAAAAAATAAAAGAGATTGCGCCATGTATTGAGAATAAAGAGGGGAGTCAAATTTCAACATATATATTATATTCAGATAAAGGGTATAAAATGGGAGATATTAACGAAATAAAAGGTATAAGCATTTTTACCGTGAATGAGAGTAACTCATTAGAACATAAACTATATAAAATTATTGGAGGAGTTTGTACAGAGGTAAATCAATACAAAACAATAACAGACTTCATAACATATTTCGATATTGATTTTTTCGTAAATCTCTTTTCAATATCTGGCCAAAGAGGGTGTGTAATGTTTAGAAATGGTGATCTGAAGGTGAATAATACTCTAAAGAGAGAAGTAAGAAAAGATAATCTTACCAAAGTAATTCTTGATCAAAACAACAACATGTTCAGAGTAGCGCCAGATAAACGCGGTTGTACAAAAGGAGGACCTTTTGGATCTGGGTGCGGTACCGATTCAACATTTGAATGCAATTATTCTATGCAAATTGGCTGGTTTTGTGGTCAAATAGGACCAATTTGCTCAAGAGATAGAATTATTGACAGTTCAAATGTGTATGATTTATTAGATGAATCAGATTCTGTTTCATCATCAGAAGCGTATGGTTTTCGTGATGATTTTATGCTTAATTATTCAATAGGTAGGAAGTATATTGAATATTATTACAAAATATCCGAAGTGATGCATGTAAACAACACTCTTGATTTTTCAAATCTGTGGGATCATATTAATTTAATGATTAAGACATATCGAGTTTCACGAAAACTTGCAAATGGGAATAGCAGCGATATTATTGTTGATGATGAATACAGAAATTTAGGGCTGTCAATGATACAAGCATATAGAACTATAACAACAAATCAGGAATTTCGGACTCTGTTGACAGATATTGAAAACGATTTGAATTATTTTCATGGGAAAACAAGGGCTCAGGTACTAAGTCTGATTCAATAGCTGTATTTATAGGATATGAAAAATAGCAATTTTTTTTATATAATCTGTTTTCTTTCTTTTCCCTTGTATGTAATAATCAGCAATGGGCTATATATTATCAATCGTTTTATTCATGGCCACTTTTCATTAGATTCAATTGTTTTATTGGTTAAGGGAAATATTTGCGGCTCTCAAGGGCCTGACAAATCCGCAGGCCTTTTTTTATTTATATTTTTTTTGTTGAAAATTTCTTTATTATTATTTTTTCTTGTAAAATCAAGGATTCCTTTTTTTGTATTTATTAAACAGTTAATAATAATTTATTTTGCTTTGGACATGATTGTCTTAAGTGTTTTTTTGTATGAAAACAGAATAGAGGGAGAAATATTTTCATATTTTTTTTCTGCCGCTCCACTGTTTGCAGCTAGCAAAGTTTATTTAGGCAGTTATCTAATAATACCATTGACAACTTCAATAACAGGGCTATTCCTGATGATTAAACAAGTGAAAAAATATAGCCAGTTCTTCTACGGTTATTTGTTTATGATTTTAAGTGTTCTGGTATCATTTATTATCTTAAAATCAGTTTTTTAAAACTTTACTTTGAAAGAAAGATTATATAACAGTTTAGAAAATACGGCTAACTATAAAAATTTCCAATAGTAATTGGAATGCCATTAATTCAAATACTTCGTCACCTCCTCACTCATCGGGTTTACTTTATTATGAAACACGGCAATTAAATTTCCGTTTTCATCAACAAGAAACTTAGTGAAGTTCCAGATAACCGGATCCTGTAAATATTTTTTCCAGGTAAAATCTTTTGAAGATTCAGCAGGCAGTTTTTTTGCCAGTTCCTTTGATTGCTCTACCAGCCATTTGTATAATGGGTCTGTATCATCACCACGTACAGAAATTTTTTCTGCCATTGGGAAAGTAACACCATAGTTTTTTGTACAAAATTCTTTTATATCGCTGTTAGTACCCGGCTCTTGTTCTCCAAAGTTGTTGGCAGGAAATCCTATGACTACCAATTTGTCTTTGTATTTTACAAACAATGTTTCCAAATCTTTATACTGGGGAGTATTACCGCATTTGGATGCAGTATTTACAATCATAATTTTTTTTCCTTTATAAGCGGAAAAGTCAATTTGATTGCCATCGAGCCCAGGCATTTTAAAATCATAAATAGATGAGCCGGTTAATGTGGCAGATACAATCAACGCAAGCAATATTGTTTTCATAATTTTTTGTTTTTAGTTTGAGAGGATGTCAAAGTTAGCGAAAAGAAGTTCGCAGAAGTTCAGGAGTTTAAAAGTTCACAAGTTTAATACCCCGGTTATTCCTGTAATATATTTTCAATAAGTTGGCAATGTGTTCTGGCAAGTCCCCCTTCGGGGGATTTAGGGGGCTGGTTTTGGTTTTATTGCCTTTCGTAACAGCCCAGGTCGGGCAGACCCACCGGCCTTGGTTTTCCATCAAGATCAAGGATAATGCCTGCGTTATTTCCTTTATTAATAGCAGGGGAAAGCGGAATATTTTTCAAATGAAAATCATAATACCTCCTGCTTACATTAATACTATCAAACAAGGGATTTTGAGTCAAAACATTTCCTGATGCTGTAGCAAAATCCGGATTACTTTGCATACTCCATAAAACATTATCAAATATTACTGAACCTGTTGGATTGCTCCCAGATATAGAAATTTTAACTTCTTTTTCCACTGTTCCATTTTCTCCCCAAAAAATACAATTGCGGAATAAAGCTGTTAGTGTTGAGACTACTGGTGAGTTATTCACAAGAATAAAATTGCTTACATACAGTACCGGGTCGCGGTGAAAAATGTAACTATTAGAAAAACTTGCAACCGTGCAATGGGTAAACTGGTAATCGCCGCCTTTTGCCAGCGCTATATTTTTACCACAGTTACTCACCAGGCAATTTCTTGCTCTGATGCTGCTGTTGATGGCAATGATGCCTGCATCGTAAGCATTATCAATTATACATTCGTTTAAAATAATTTTTGGATTTGTATTCACAGATGGATCCTGCACAGCAATTGCCTGGTATGCATTTTTAATAACTGCGTAATTAAAAACATTATCCTTACTGCTGCCTCGAAAATAAATACCGGGCCAGCCCGCAGGAAAATCTTTGTAAGGCTCATCCAGCCTGTCGCCCCGGAAGTAAACACGGTCGGCAGTATCTTTCAATCCATTTATTAATAAAGTACCATCAACAATTATTGGCGCATCAGCATGTACAAAAATGCGGCATCCTTTATTTATAGTAAGTGTTTTATTTGCATCAACAATTAATGAACCCAGAATGACATAAGGCAGATCGTTATTCCATATTTCATCAGCAGTTATTTTTTTATTGCGGAAGAAATGTGCATTCTGTCCCCAGGCTTCTAATTGTACTAACCGATCAACGCCATTATAAGTTATCTGAATACTGTCACGGATTACAAAAGGTATATTATTTGCATTGGGATTAATGGTAACCGAAACAAAAACATAAACGCTGTCATTGGCTTCTATTTCAATATTATTTACCTGCGGCCCGGTAAAGCCATCTGCATTTATTTTAAAAAAAGAACTGCTGCCACCCATCAGTTTTATCGATGACAATCGGAGCTTCTGATCGTTTTCATTAAAAATTTTGAAAGACTGGGTAATGGATCCTGCGGTGGTGAATACGGTATCGTATTTTAAAGTATCAGCAGAAATAAAAACCTGCGCATCGGCAGTAGTAATAAAACTTTCCTTTGTGCAGGAGAAGAAAAGGATAAAAATGGATATTGAAATTATTCCCGGGGTTTTCATTGGCTTCAAAAATAAAACTAAGAAAGCAAAGGAGGAAATCAGATTGAATCATTTTTTAACATACTGTAAATTAAAAACCTGTTCAGGC
>JANOJO010000583.1:0-2789 GCA_031418795.1 Bacteroidota bacterium
GTTTTGCAGTTGGGTTAATAGGTTCTTCTGGTAAAGGTGGCGCAACACTTCATCGTCGTGTTTTTGGTGAAGCTGTAGAAAATCTTACCGGTGGTGGCGGCTATCATTGGATGGCCGGGAACTATTTAAAATATGGAACTGAAGAATCATCGTTTGGAAAAAAAACCGGTTGTGATCTTTCGGTTGATTCTCATGAATTGATAGCTCTTTGTGCACCGCGTCTTACATTCATCAGTTATGGCATACCGGAAAAAGGAGATGCTAAATGGCTGGATCAAACAGGCAGTTATATGGCTACTGTTGCAGCAGGTTCAGTATTTAAATTATTAGGAGTAAAAGATATTGGTGTTTCCAATGATTACCTGAAAGAAAAAATGCCTCCAATGCTTACTGACATGCTCAATGGTGAATTAGCATGGCGACAACATGATGGTGGACATACTGATGCTCCCAATTTTAAATTTTTTATTCCCTGGGCAAGTAAACTGATGAAGTATGAAAAAGCAGCATCACAATAATTCAAAATAATCTTATAATCGAAAAGCAAATGAAAAAAATACAAATTAAAAACCGGATCCTTCCGCTTCTTGCGACTGTTATCTTTTTCAGCGAAACCCTGTTTGCTCAAAACAAAATAACTATTGATGCGACTGCGGCAAAAGACACAATCAACAGGAATATCTATGGCCATTTTGCCGAACATCTTGGCCGCTGTATTTATGATGGTATTTATACCGGGAGTAAGAATATTCCCAATAAAAACGGCATCCGGCTTGACATTGTTGATGCGCTTAAAAAATTAAAGACACCGGTACTGCGCTGGCCGGGCGGGTGTTTTGCTGATACCTATCACTGGAAAGATGCTATCGGCCCTAAAGACAAACGCAAACAAATTTCTAATACTTCCTGGGGAAATGTAAGGGAAGACAACAGTTTCGGCACACATGAATTCCTGGAATTCTGTGAAATGATTGGCGCTGAACCTTACCTCGCTGTTAATATGGGCGGCGGTACCGTGCAGGAAGCTATGGACTGGGTACAATATGTTAATCATGCCAATGGCGCCAGTTATCTTACTGATATGCGTGCACAAAATGGAAAAACTAATCCATGGAAAGTAAAATACTGGGGCATTGGAAACGAATCATGGGATTGCGGCGGGCATATGACTGCGGATTATTATGTAAACGAATACAGGAAGTACGCAACCATGATGACGAGCTACAGTAATACGGAGGGAATGTTCCGGATAGCCGTTGGCCCGGGCACAGAAGATTATGCGTGGACTGAAACAGTGATGAAGCAAATACCCGCCCGTCGGATTGAAGGCGTTTCCATACATCATTATTCAGTTATCAACTGGAGCAAAAAAGGTTCGGCCACCCAATTTTCAGAAGAAGAATATTTCCGTACCATGGAACAGGCCTGGCGATTGGAACGGCTTGTGAAAAAAAACAAAGAAGTGATGGATAAATACGACCCGCAAAAAAGAGTGGCGCTGATTGTAGATGAGTGGGGCGGCTGGTATGATGTGGAGCCCGGCACCAATGGTGCATTCCTGTATCAGCAAAACACCATGCGGGATGCAATGATTGCCGGTCTTTCTCTGAATATTTTCAATAACAATTGCGACCGGGTACGTATGGCCAACCTGGCGCAAATGGTAAATGTGCTGCAGGCCGTTATACTTACCAAAGAAGAGAAACTCGTACTCACACCCACTTATCATGTCATGGAGATGTATAATGTGCACCAGGATGCCCAAATGATTCCGCTGGTGATGACAAGCAATGATTACGTTATGGGTGATAAAAAAATACAGGCAGTCTCTGCATCAGCTTCAAAAGATAAAAACGGCGTGGCACATATTTCACTGGTGAATATTGATGCCAATAAGGAACAGGAAGTACAGGTGAACCTGGGTACACTTAATGTAAAATCAGTTTCGGGCCGCATCCTTCAATCTTCCAAACTACAGGACCATAACACATTTGATAATCCGCAAAAAGTACAACCCGCTGCATTTACCGGCACCACACTTAGTGGAAGCAATCTTTCAGTAAAGTTGCCTCCTTTTTCAGTTGTGGTGCTGGCGCTTAAATAAAAACCAATGTAACTCCTTTTAAATTTTATAAAATGAAGCTGAATGTTTTTTTAATTGCTCCTTTATTAATACTCTGCTTGTTTGCAGAGGCACAGACAACGATTGCTAAACAGGCCCCTCCGGGTTTTGATTCATTGCGTACAGATATAGTGCAGGGAAAAATTGATACGATAACTTATACTTCTAAAACGGTCGGCACAAAACGAAGGGCTTTGATTTATACACCACCTGGTTATTCCAAAAAAGAAAAATATCCTGTTCTGTACCTGCTGCACGGTATCGGCGGCGATGAAAAAGAATGGCTGAACGGCGGCAAGCCCCAGGTGATTCTGGATAATCTTTTTGCAGAAAATAAAATTGAGCCCATGATTGTGGTGATGCCTAATGGCAGGGCTATGAAAGACGACCGTGCCGGAGGAAATATTTTTGACAGCGCCAAAGTGCGGGCATTTGCAACTTTTGAAAGGGATTTGCTGAATGATTTAATTCCTTTTATTGAAAAAAATTATGCTGTATTTACGGATAGGGAACATCGGGCCATTGCAGGGTTATCAATGGGTGGGGGACAATCACTCAACTTTGGTTTGGGTAATCTTGATAAGTTTGCGTGGATTGGTGGTTTCTCTTCTGCACCAAATACAAAACCACCTGCCGAATTAGTACCGGATGTTAATGCTGCTAAAGA
>JANOJO010000584.1:0-2000 GCA_031418795.1 Bacteroidota bacterium
CCCACACGGTTAAGAACTGTTGTAGGTGTAATGGGCGGCCCGGTTGAATGGCTTGCATTGAGCGATGTCGTATGCATCAATCGCTACTGGGGCTGGTACACCAACCCCGGTGATATAAAAACAGGAGCTGAACTGTTGAGCAAAGAACTGGATGAATTGTATAAGCAATTGGGTAAACCGATTATCATTTCTGAATTTGGGGCCGATACTTATCCCGGCATGCATGCCAGCGAGCCGGAAATGTTTACCGAAGAATATCAAATGGAATTTATTAAATCGTATCTTAACGTGGCGGATACAAAAGATTTTGTCGCCGGTATGCATGTATGGGCATTCTCTGATTTTAAAACCGGCCAGGGTGTTATTCGTTTCGGAGGTATTAACTACAAAGGTGTATTTACAAGAGACCGCAAACCGAAAATGGCTGCACATTATTTAAAAAGCAGGTGGAATAAAAATTGAATTTATAAATTATGACAAAGACTTTCATACAAAGAATTGTAACATTCACCTTTTTTCAGTTGATACTATTATTAACTGTTAATGCGCAATGGAAAACGCTTTTCAACGGAAAAAATCTTGATGGCTGGAACCAGAAAAATGGCGAAGCAAAATATACTGTGGAGAATGGCGAAATAGTGGGCACAACGGTGGCCAATACCACCAACTCTTTTTTATGCACCAATGAAGAATACGGCGATTTTATTTTTGAAGTGGATTTAAAAGTAGAAAACACCATGAACTCAGGTATCCAGTTTCGCAGTCTTTCAAAAGCGGATTATATGAACAACCGGGTGCATGGCTACCAAATGGAAGTGGACCCAACTGACCGTGCCTGGAGCGGCGGAATTTATGATGAAGCCCGAAGGGATTGGTTATACATTCCAAATATTAATCCCGAAGGAAAAAAGGCTTTTAAAAATAATGAATGGAACAAATACCGCATTGAAGCAATTGGCAGCACAATTCGTTCATGGATAAATGGAATTCCTGTTTCGCATTTAATTGACAACATGACGGCAAAGGGATTTATTGCTTTGCAGGTTCATGCTATATATGGGGATATGAAAGAAGGAATGAAAATCCGCTGGAAAAATATCAGAATTCAAACAGCGAATCTCAAAGCAAGTCCTTTGGATAATACCCCGGTTATTAATTTATTGTTGAATAATTTATCTGCACAGGAAAAAGCACAGGGAGTAAAACTGTTGTTTAATGGAAATGATTTTGCCGGCTGGCGTGCCGTGCATGGCGATAAAATGCCTGTGGCACATTGGAGTGTACAGAACGGAGAAATAAACGTAAGCCCATCCGATGGTTCTGAAACAGGCAATGATATTGTATCAACAGAACAATACGGAGCATTTGAACTAACTTTTGATTTTAAACTTACGGAAGGAGCAAATTCAGGTTTAAAATATTTTGTAAATGAATCTTTCGATTCAGATGGAAAATCGGGCATTGGGTTGGAGTATCAAATATTGGATGATGAAAAACACCCCGATGCAAAAATGGGTGCAGTTGGCAACCGTACATTGGCGAGTCTTTATGATTTGATACCTTCATATAAATTAGATAAACGTTTCCAGCGAAAAATTGGGGATTGGAACCAGGGACGTGTTGTTGTTTATCCAAATAATATTGTGCAGCATTGGCTCAATGGTTTTAAAGTGTTAGAGTATGAAAGGAAGAGTAATATTTTTGATGCCTTAGTTGCCCGTTCGAAGTATGAAAAGTATAAAGGCTTTGGCGCCCGCGACAAAGGAAATATTCTTTTACAGGACCATGGAAACAATGTTTCATTCAGGAATATTAAAATCAGGGAGATTAAATAATACTTCGAATAAAAAAAATTTTTTAATCATCAAGCTCTTACTCCCCTCTCCTCCGGAGAGGGGCTGGGGGTGAGGTCAAAAAACAAATCATGTCAAACAACCGCCGCGAATTTATCAAGACAACCTTAAAAGTCTCAGCCGGAATCTATGCAGGCAGTATGGGCT
>JANOJO010000585.1:0-1932 GCA_031418795.1 Bacteroidota bacterium
GCTGGCATTGGTTCAGATTTGGATGGTGCATTTGGTAAAGAACAATGCCCTTACGATCTTGAAACAATTGCTGATCTGCAAACAATACCTTTACATCTTTCTAAAAAAGGGTATTCTGAAAATGATATAAATAATATCATGTGGGGCAATTGGGTAAATTTTCTTAGAAAAGCATGGAGTAAATAATTTATTTCTTCATTTTATGTGATAGCATCCAGCTTAGATAATCGGGTTCTGCAAAAGCGTTATCCCAGCTATTATGACCTACTCCCGGATATTCAGAATACTTTACTTCTGATTTCAATGCTTTTAGTTTATCAACCATTTCTCTGGATAATTTTACGTCAACCACTGGATCAGCAGCGCCATGAAAAACCCAGAATGCAGTTTTGGTTACCCGTTTATCGTAACTGGATGTACTGCCCCCGCCACAAATAGGTGCTGCAGCTGCATATAGTTCAGGATAACGATAAACAGATTCAAAAGTTCCCATACCACCCATTGATAAACCGGTGATATAAACTTTTAATTTATCAACTGCCTCATCTTTCGATATTTTTTTGACTAACTCGTTTGCAGCGGCTAATGGCCAGGCTGGTTCTGCAGTATAATCAAATTCAATTTTGTAAGGCTGGGTCGTCCTGTCAATTTTAGTTGATGCCCAAAAAGATTCTGCCGGGCATTGTGGAATTATTATAATAGCAGGAAAATTTTTCCTGCTCTCTGGAGTTATAAAAAGTTTGGCACCATGTACCAATTGCTTTTCATTATCATTTCCTCTTTCTCCTGCTCCATGCAGAAATAATAAAAGAGGGTATTTTTTTGTTTTATCATAATTCTCAGGATAAAGAATCCGGTAGGATAAAACTTTTCCTTCAGCAAAGGCAAATTCTTTTTTCTGGTAAATATCAAATTGCGGGTTGAAAATTTTCGTTGTTAAAAAACCCTGCACACCCAGCCATTCGCCAAACCGTTCAATCCAGTTATCAGTTGGAAGATTTTGTTTGCGCATACCAAAGCCATGATTACCCCTTGCATACATATGCAGTTCTGCATCATGTTTTGTTGAAAGCCATTTATTGTATAAATCAACACTGTGCTGTGCAAGACCAAGTCCATCATCACTGGCCGTAGCAATAAATAACGGGGGCGCATCGCTTGCTACTGTTCCGTGCATAGCCGGAAGAAAAAATGGATATATGGGCGCCGCAAAATCAGGACGGTTTTCTTTTGTATAATTAAATATGGCTGATGCTGTGACTGTACCACCGGCTGAAAAACCCATAATGCCGATTCTGTCCGGTGCAATATTGAATTCACTTGCATGCTTGCGTACATATGCAATAGCTGCTTTTCCATCAGCAATGACTAACGGAATCACAGCTTCGTTTTCATCATCAAATTCTTTTTTGCCCCATTTTGCCATCATTTCTGCAACGGGGTCAGTTGTTTTGCTGTGTGCCAAACGATACTTGAGTACAAAACAGGTAATTCCTTTTTTTACCAGCCAGTTTGCTACATCATAACCCTCGCTGTTGATGGATAATGCATGAAACCCACCACCAGGAGCAATAATTATGGCTGTTCCAATTGCCTTATCCGCATCAGGAGAAAAAACTGTAAGGGTAGGGCGGCTGACATTATAAACCACTTTTGTTTTCCATTCATTATTATCATTCTCCGCTTCATTCCAATTCCAGGTTTCTGAACCGGGTGCCGGCCCATCGTATAACTGTATTACTTTTTGCTGTGCTGAAAGGAATATAATTAGCACCAAGCTGAGCAGTGTAAAAAAAAATTGCTTTTTCATCAGTTACTATTTTAGGATTAAATATATTCAATCTTCTTTAAACCGGTTCCTGCAAGACAGGGATTCTCGGTTTGTTATAAATAAAATCTTTTTTCAAGGCTACAAATTATGAACCGGAAACA
>JANOJO010000586.1:0-2379 GCA_031418795.1 Bacteroidota bacterium
TGCTCTATTTTTAATAGCAGTTTCCTCTATTCTTGTCCACGCAGTTTTCCCCCATCCATTTCTATAAAGAATAACCACAACTCTAGCTTCTTCATGAAAAACAGTATTGAAAGTCTTTTCGCCGTCTGTGCCACCAAGTACTTCTTGTTTTTTTGAGTAAATAAAAGATGAAAATCTATCTTGAATTAAGTCATTTATTTGATATGCAATCTTTTCATCACTTTGGAGAAATGAGAAAGCTACTTCATATTTATATTTTACATCTTCTTGCATAAACAAGTTTAGAAATTATAATGCTTATCGGAACTGAAGCTAGCTAAGGATTCTATTTTGTAATTAGCGTAAATATATCTTCCTTCCCATTGCCAGTTATTAAAAAATCAAATCCCATCAATTTTCTTATCCATCTATAAAATTTCGCAGAAGGAGTAATTCTATAATTAGCATAATATGGCCCATCGTGTGTAGCTCCCACACCTACAACAGCAACTTCCCATCCACTTATTAACCCGGCTTGTTTAAGAGGGCCTAGGGTTTCATTAAATTTAGATAAAAGGAGACGCTCTATTTTCATTCTTCTGTTTGCATCCAACATCGGGAATAAACTACTAGCTGTTGAATTATTTTTTTCTTCATTTTTATCCAATGGAGGAATGAATTTAGCATCAATCGCTTTATTATTTTCACCAATCAGTGAATTATACATTCTTTTTACATCCCATCCTCGGATCATTCGAGATATAATAATTTTACTATCCTCAGGAATTTTATCCCAATCAAAAGCAAGTTCACTAGTTTGAAGAATTTTCTGCCTAAGTCCTTTAAAATTTTCTGCGGTTAAACAAATTTTTTTTACTAAGCTATCCGGTAAATCACACTTGGAGAATAATGCCTCAACTATTTTGTGGAATGCATCCAAATCTTGTTTAAAATTAAATGTTGCCTGCATTTTATAATCAAACCATGCAAAATCAATTATCTTAACGAAACCCATTGAATCAATAATGACATTCTCCTCATGAAGATCACTATGAAATACTTCATAATGATGAGCCTTTTCTATGCCTGCAGCTATTTGTGCTACTATATCCACCACCGTATCATGATTCAGCTTTTCGTTTTTTGCAAGAAAAGTTCCTAGAGTTTCTCCTTCAATATAGTTCATAACATAACAACTCCTGGTTGCTCCCTTAATTGATCCAGTTGCTAAAAAATGAACAGTTCCAATCTCAGGTTCTCCAGAAAGAGAAATTAGTTTTTTAAATTCTCGTATTAGATATTCATCCTCTTCATCTGCATAATGTGAGATAAACTTTGCAATAAGCTTTCTTCCAGTCAATTCATCTTGAAACTGATATGTTGCATCCTCTTTAAGGCAGGTTGAATCGTCTAATTCTACAACCTTTACTTTGCGTAAATCAAAAATTAAATCAGACATATATTTACTTTATAAATAAGCCCCGCATTTCTGCAGGGCTTATATCTTCTCCTTCTACTTCACCTCCTCAAAAGGCACATCCTCCACTTTACTATCACTGCTTTGCTGCTGTGGTTCTTCACCACCTGCGCCCGGCTGTCCATTAGCACCTGCATTCTCCTGCGTAGCCTTATACATATCTTCACTCGCTGCTGTCCATGCTGCATTCATTTCTGTCATGGCTGCATCAATAGCTGCAAGGTCCTGCGCTTTGTGTGCTTCTTTTAATTTGGTTAAAGAAGTTTCAATGGCTGCTTTTTTATCTTCAGGTATTTTTTCACCATATTCCTTCAGTTGTTTTTCTGTCTGGAAAATTAAACTATCGGCCTGGTTAACTTTGTCAACTTTTTCCCTTTCAACCTTATCACTTTCCTCATTAGCCTTGGCATCGTTCTTCATCTTTTCAATTTCTTCCTTGCTTAAGCCGCTGCCGCTTTCAATGCGTATCTTTTGTTCTTTACCGGTGCCTTTGTCTTTGGCTGTTACATGCAAAATACCATTGGCATCAATATCAAATATTACTTCTACCTGCGGTACGCCACGTGGTGCAGGCGGTATGCCATCTAAATTAAAAGTACCCAGGCTTTTGTTCTGGCTGCTCATGGGGCGTTCGCCCTGCAATACATGTATCTGCACGCCGGGCTGGTTATCGCTGGCGGTACTGAACACTTCTGATTTTTTTGTAGGGATGGTGGTGTTGCTGTCTATCAGCCTTGTCATTACACCGCCCATTGTTTCAATACCAAGGCTTAGTGGAGTTACGTCAAGAAGAAGTACATCTTTAACATCCCCTCTTAAAACACCACCCTGAACCGCAGCACCGATTGCAACTGCTTCATCAGGATTGACATTCTTACTTGGAGCACGACCAAAAATTGCTTTAACTCGTTCTTGCACGGCTG
>JANOJO010000587.1:0-2410 GCA_031418795.1 Bacteroidota bacterium
GCCTCCCTGCTATTGGCGGCAACGGGCAGGCTAAAATTAAGCGACCAGCCATTTCTTAAAAATTTACTTATTGAAAAATCCATTGAAAAAGATTTAACCACCGCTTCATTTTGTTTGGGTGTTTTTATATCCACCTTTTCTTTAAAATCCCTGAACGATTTAAAATAACGTGTACTGATGTTTAATTGCCAGTCTGAAGTTGAAAAAGCATTATCTGTAAGATTGTACTGGCCAAAGCCGGAAATATTGCGAATAGCAATGCAACCCTGTGAGAGAACCGTTTCATTAAACAGCCAAAAGCTGAACAGCAGTATGGTAGCTTTTTTCATAAAAAAAATTTAGATAAATGATGGTTTCGTTTTAGAATACATTTCAAAATGCAGTTAAAGAACTATTCTCATCCTGAAAAGCATTCTTTCTTAAAGTTATAAATGATTTTCATTAAACCCATGATAAAAAGACAGTTGCCTTTTTTTGTCGACAAATGACATTCGTCGCCATCTGTTTGAATACCTCACACAACTTCGGCTTATATCAATCAAATATCAACTATTGACGAAATAAATTATTGGAGGCTTTACCGGCAATTAGTTTTAGGCTGTCAATCAAATAATTTATTCTCCATAAAACATCTTATATGAATATTCAAGTTTCAAATATTGACCAGCTTTATGATGCTGTAAATGATCCTGCAAATGCCGGAAACAAAATTGTGATGGCTGCGGGTGTTTATAAATTAGATGCAAATCCCGGCCGGTTGAATGCAGGCAGGCTGGAACTTCTGGAGAATATGGAATTGCAAGGGCAACCCGGCCATCCCGAGTTGGTCATTATTGATGCATCCGGACTTCCGGATACTTCTTTTAATCCTCCTCTAAATATTCCTGCACGTCGAACCGGTGCCATTCGTATGGGAAAGGGAACTAATAAAATTGAATGGTTAAAAGTAATCGGCAATGCTAATCCCCAGCCTTTGTCTGTAATTGATACCGATCTTATCTGGCCGGGTATCTCCCGTATAAGAATAGCACATACTATTATTACTGGTGGCAGAATTGGCATTGATATCCGCAATGTGGGTACAGCCAGTGCGGGACGAATAATTGAAGCAGAGATAATTGACAACGAATTAGTCGCTAACCTGATTTCAGATGTTGGTACACAACAGGGCCAGGGTATTGTTATGCAAAATGCGAATGGCGCTTCAGGGGCTATCATTCGGGCAACACTGAATGGAAATAATGTGCATGGTAATATTATTGGAATGCGGGTATTTAACAACAATGGAAATGCTAACACTAAAACTGATAATTCAAGTATCAGCATTACATCTCATGCTGACAGGTTTGATGAAAATATGCTGGGCATTTATATGGTCTCAGGATTAAATCGTGGTGCAAATTCAACTGTCAACGGCAATTCCATAAATTTTGAAGCAAATGGAACAAGCATTCAGAATAACCAGGATATAGAGCCGGATCCTATTACAACTCCTTGCGGCGTCTATTTATCGGGAGCCAGCAGCAGCCTTGCCAGCGGTGATGCATCAGGCAACAAACTTGTGACGAAATTAACCGGTTGCAAAATATCCGCCAATCAGAATAAAGATATAGTTGCTTTTGGCGCATTCTCTACTGCACCAACTCCCGCAGGTACAAATAACGTAGTGGAAATTCATCTGCAGGGAGTGAGCAAGAAAGCAACCGTGGATGCAACCCCCAGCAAACCCAATGAACCGGCAGGAACGAATACCGTCAGCATCTTCCGGTAAATACAACATGATCAAAAAATTTCAGAATCAAAACAATTTTCTAAACTAAAAATTTATCATCATGAAACGATTCACCAATCTCTCCACCTTTAACTGGTTATTACTGTTAAGTCTTTTTGCTATTATCTCTTGCCAAAAGGACACAAAACATTTTCCTGTACAGGAAGAAAATGCATCGGCACAAAACAACAACGGCAACGAGAATGGCCATTTAAAACAAACAAAAACATTTTCTTCTGATGTAGTTACCCGCTGGCTCAATATGCAACTGGATATGTTGCGTGTACCACTGGCACCGGGTACCGGAACGCAGGGAGCCGACAGATGCCAGGCCTATTGTGGTATTGCAACTTATGAATCTGTTGTACCGGGTATGCCTGCTTATCAATCTTTATCAGGACAGTTAACTGCCTTTCCGCAGATGCCTTCAACAGAACCAGGTAAGGCATATCATTGGGCGGCAAGTGCAAATGCTGCGCTTGCAGAAATGAACAGAAGACTTTTTCCAACAACATCTGCTACAAACAAAACCAATATGGATAATCTTGAAAATACTTTACGTGCTGTTTATGCGGCTGAAGTAGATGCTGCAACATTGCAACGTTCAATTGCATTTGGAAAAGAAGTAGCAACAAGAGT
>JANOJO010000588.1:0-3913 GCA_031418795.1 Bacteroidota bacterium
TTTTTCAGTAACTGACCGGGTGTTCACATAAGTAAACATCAACTCAGTAGCATTGTTTGGTACACTGATGGAGTACATTCCATTAGCATCTGAAAGTGTCTGACTTTTTGTACCCGTAACAGATATACTTACACCCTGGAGTGGCGTATTATCTGTACCGGTAATTTTCCCACTGATTATATAATCCTGGGAATAAGAAAAAATATTTAGTAATAGCAGAAACAGAGAGAGGCAAGTAATCTTTCTCATAATCGTTAAGTTTGGTCTGTTAATAAAATAAATAGAGGCAGCAGTAAACTATTGTTCTTAAAAAAGAATTTATAGAATCAGAACTCTGTGAGTCTTAAAAGGGGACAGAAAAACAGTACACTAAAAACTAATCGTAAATTAAGGGATAAATCAGAACTTAACAATAATTTAATTTTAATTTAATATTGAAAAATAAAATTCTTATTGTAAACATGAATAACTCCAATAGTGGGAATTTACTCTGAAGCTGGATTTGTATGTCTCAATAAATCCATTTTTATTTGTTGGGAACACAAACCAGAGCGAAGGAAACTTTCTGACAGACGTACAAAAGTCTGCGCAGATTATCTTAAACAGAGGGGTCTGGAATCCGGAAGAATCAGTTTTGTATCATTTGGTGAATGTTGCCCTGTGGAAATGGAATTAATTTATGGCAGAGATAATCCTGATGGAAGAAGTAAGAACAGGAGGACCTTGATTAATATTTCTAAAGAAGAATAAAAATGCGTTGGTTAAACTATAAGCCGTCCTGACTTTGTTGGGGCGGTTTTGCTTTTTTATTGATGGTCAGAGCTTATCCCGATGTATATCGGGACGACCAACAACTGGTTCAGAATTATTTATAGTTCACATGCAGCCAAATCAGAGGAATGTTCTTACGAAATTTTTATTTTAAGTATAAGCCATATAAAGAAATGAAGAGAAATGAAATATCCTTTGAAAGAATTAGTGTTATAAGACCCCATGTGAGATAACATTGTACAAACACATGTGGTAAGAAAAAATACATAGTTTAGCAGCCTTAAACTAAAGTAGTCACAATGCCGTTTTTGCCTGTTTTTTTAAGATCAATACTTAGTCTTTTCTTTTTTGGATTTACTTTTTATTTGAATGCGCAACTATGCACGGGTAGCTTAGGCGATCCTGTAGTTAACATTACATTTGGCTCGGGTGGCAGCAGCACAGGTTATACAGCAACCAATGCATACATCTATACAAGTTCTTCCTGTCCGAATGATGGCTATTACACCATTACAAGTTCTACATCTGGTTGTTTTGGAAACTCATGGCACACGGTCAATTCAGATCATACAGGCAATGGCGCATTCATGCTGGTTAACGCTTCTTTTACTCCCGGCGATTTTTTTGTAACAACCGTTAACAATCTTTGTCCAAACACAACGTATGAGTTCGCATCATGGTTGATGAATGTACTTAACAGGAGTGGTATCAAACCGAATATTACGTATAGTATTGAAACAGCAAACGGCACCGTACTGCAACAATTTTCAACTGGTGATATACCAGAAACTATTTCACCCACATGGACACAGTATGGTTTTTATTTTACCACACCAGCCAGTAATACACCCATTGTTTTAAGAATGACTAACAATGCACCCGGTGGAAATGGGAATGATATTGCATTAGATGATATTACATTCAGACCCTGTGGTCCCATTATCACTTCTTCTATACAGGGCAATAGCAATACGGTATATATTTGTGAAGGCAATACAAACTCGTACTCGTTTACATCATCAGTCTCTTCGGCATATGTTTCCCCGGTTTACCAATGGCAGGTAAGCACAGATTCCGGAAGTACATGGAAAGATATTGCAGGTGCAAATTCAATTTCTTATCTGCGTTCTCCTACGGGTGCAGGAGTATACAGGTACCGGCTTGCTGTAAATGAACAGAGTTCAGCAACTATTACTGCCTGCCGTATTGCATCAAATTATGTAGAAATAAATGTTCATGCAAAGCCGGTTGTAAATGCAGGCGCAGACAGAATAATATTTACCGGTGAAAATGTAAATCTGCAGGGAAATATTTCAGGAGAAAACCCGACTTTTTATTGGGGGCCACCAGGTAATTTGAGCAATATAAATATTCTTGATCCGGTTGTATCGCCGGTAATTGAAAAAGAATTTACACTTTATGCCACATCTGCTTTTGGCTGTAAAAATGAAGATGCAGTTATTGTGAAAGTAGTAGCAGGCATTTTTGTGCCTACTGCATTTACTCCAAACAAGGATGGCATAAATGACCGGTGGCGCATTCCTTTTCTTGACCCGGCACTAGGGGCTACCGTAAAAGTTTATAACCGTTATGGCCAGCTTATTTATCATGTATCATCTGTAGCAATTGACTGGGATGGCACATTCAATGGAAAGGAACAGCCATCCGGAACTTATGTTTATCATATAACATTTAATAAAAGGCGGCAGGATATGAAAGGAACATTTTCACTTATCCGGTAATTTTTTCCAGAGTAAAATCATTTTGATTGCTATTATGCGTCTCTCACGCATCATTTTTTATTCCGTTACTTGGAGACGACCGCATTAAGCGGGACAAGCACGCAACGTGGCATTCTTTTTTTATTACGAACATGAACCTGGGCCGAGAGGTGGAAATCAGGGTGCAGGTTTTTTAACGAACATTCTTTTAAGTATCAGGCTATAATCTCCTCAGGCGAAGTCATCTTGAAACCCAGTTGCTGATACATAGAAAGAAAATCAAAATTATTCCACGCTTCAACAATCTTGCTATCCGTTATTTGTAAAAACGTCATACCGGAAAAAGTTACTGTTTGATTGTTAGCATTAGTTGCCTTAACAGTGCAGCGGGATGTTTCATAACCACCTTCGCAAACGGTATTTTCCACTTCTACATGGACCTGTGGGAATTGCTGTTTGAAACTATCGTAAAAAACTTTGAATCCTTCCGGACCGGGGGCATTGATACCTTCAATTCCATGTACCACTGCATTAGTGTCCATCATTTCATCAATAGCAGCTTTACGACTGTTGTTCCAAACTTCCTGGAACCAACGATAGGTAAGTGTTGAGTTTTTGTTTGGCATAATAAATAGTTTTATGATTGGTCTTTGAAGGTAGTGAATTGGTTGAATATAATTCGAACCAAGGCGCAGATTTGCTGATTTATGTATTATATGTAACTTATCATTCTTACCAGTTGATGACTATCCTAAGCAATTTTGTTGATGTGGTTTCCGCTGGGCAAGATTTTTTTATTAAGTATAACTAAAAACAACAGAGGGCTTTCAAAAGAAAACCCTCTTTAATTAATGACTTGAATAAATCGGTTTTTAAGCAGGCTCCTTAACTTTCAAACCGGGTTGGGGTACAATGCGGAGATAGGGCTTAGGTGCTTTCCATCCTTGCGGAAATTTTTGTTTTGCATCTTCATCAGATAGCGAAGCAACGATGATCACATCATCCCCGTATTCCCAATTCACAGGAGTAGCCACTTTGTGAGCTGCTGTTAATTGCATTGAATCGAGTACACGCAAAATTTCATTGAAATTGCGGCCCGTAGTCATTGGATAAGTAAGCTTCAGCTTAATTTTTTTGTCAGGCCCAATTATGAAAACTGTGCGTACCGTTTGATTAGTAGCTGCTGTTCTTCCTTCAGAAGTGCCTTGCTCTTCCATTGGCAGCATATCATATAATTTAGCAACATGCAGATCACGGTCCCCGATCATTGGATAGTTGGGAGCGAAGCCCTGTGTTTCCAGGATGTCCTCAGCCCATTTGGTGTGGTTTTCTACCGGGTCAACACTCAGTCCAATGATCTTACAATTCCGCTTTGTAAACTCGGGTGCCAGCTTTGCCATATAGCCAAGCTCAGTTGTGCA
>JANOJO010000589.1:0-1687 GCA_031418795.1 Bacteroidota bacterium
GTTGATTTCATTGATATGAAGTTGATGGAGAACAAAAAGAAACTGGCTGATGCCATGGATGGTTTTATGCGTCCGGACAGAGCCAAACATGCTGTGCTTGCCATCAGCAAATTTGGGTTAATGCAAATTACCAGGCAACGCATGAAGCCGGAGATGAATATCAATACCAGCGAAGTTTGCCCGAGTTGTAATGGTACCGGAAAAATATCTTCTACACTTATTTTAGAAGATGAAATAGAAAAGAACCTGAGTTACCTCATTATGCAAAAGCATACCGGTTTAACTGTGGAGATACACCCTATTTTACATGCTTATCTGACAAAAGGGATTTTCTTTTCCAAACTTAGCAAATGGCGCCGAAAATACAAACAGCGCATTAAATTAAAAGCCAACTCCAATTATCATTTAACTGAGTTTCACTTTTTTGATGATAGTGATGAGGAAATAAAACTATAATTCAAAAAAATATCCCCTTTTTGTAAGGGGATATTTTTTTAAATTGCCTTCTGTTATAAATTAATTGCCATTTTTTCTTGCCCTGGCTCTTTCAACCCTTCCGGTTTTTTTATCTACCGATCGACCAATTACATAACCTGCGCCCGCACCAATTATACTACCCACAATGGCACCGCCAACCCTGTTATCTTTGTTTAACACAGCGCCCAAAATAGCTCCGGATCCACCACCAACGGCTGTACCTTTGGCTGCATGGCTCCAACCCTTATCCTGTGGATAGGATGCATTACTGGTAGTGCTTGTACCTGAAGAATAAACTCTATTTGAATTGTTATTCTTTTTCCTTGCA
The DNA here is from genome assembly GCA_031418795.1 of Bacteroidota bacterium. Lineage (GTDB taxonomy): Bacteria > Bacteroidota > Bacteroidia > Chitinophagales > Chitinophagaceae > VBAS01. Next base: position 806 of record JANOJO010000589.1, read on the forward strand.
ACAGATGCCCTGTGTACAGGAGCTGTATTTACCGGTTCAACAACTGTTTCAACTGGTTTTTCTATAGCCACAAATTTATTGTCACCAACATAAACCAATATATTGTTTTTAGACAACCCAGTGGTATCAACTAAAACCATGTTCTTGTTTTCTGCTGTATTTACTTTTGTTTTACAAGCTACCAGCGTTATCACCAGCGCTAATATTGGGAATATATTTTTCATAATGTTTCGTTTTAAGATTTGCCCGTTATTCAAAATTTCCTGGCAAAAAGGTTAATAAAATTGGTTACAAAACTAATGGTTACAAAACCGTGCCAACCCATGTTTTTCTGGTCAGTTTTAACCTTCTGAACTTTCCATTTTACGTAGTAAACAGGTGCTTTCTTAACAAATCATTGTAGAAATTTGGGCATAAAAAATCCCCTTTAGAAGGGGATTATTTATATATAATTTGATCAAATTAATGCTGATGATGATGCTGCATGGCAGTTAATTCATCAGCAGTTACTTCCTTCTCTTTTGCTTTGGCCTGGCCTTCTATCCAGTTAAATAATTTATCGGTAATTAAACGGCGATAGCTGCTGTCAACCTGCTTTTCATCTTTCATCATCCGGTCAATATAGCTTTCAATCCAGCCGGTATCTTCGCCCAGGTTCATGGTGCCAAAATAACGCATGATCTCAACTTTCATGTATGCCCTTAATTCTTCGTCACCAACTTCCAGCCCGTTTTCTTTTATAAGTTTATCGCTGATCAAAGTCCATTTTAACTGGTTGCTGAATGATGGAAATTCTGCTTCTGCCTGCTCAGGAGTTTTTTCTTTGTCGCCACTGGTTTGTAACCAACGCTTTAAAAACTCAGCCGGGAAATCCATTTTAGT
>JANOJO010000590.1:0-3523 GCA_031418795.1 Bacteroidota bacterium
GGGGTTCATCTTTCTGAGTGTCCTTTAGACTTCTAAGCCGGATTCTCACTCATAGTATTTTCAAATCCAACCCCCGCTGAGCAGCGGCGGATGTAAGTGCCCATTATGATGAGTTGAATGCTCTGAATAAAATCATTGAACTAACGAAAGCCACTTTTAAGGCCGCCGCTTAACTGCGACAATTTGAAATGCACCCATAAAAACCCAGGATTGTTGTGGTTGATATGTAACCAATCAACTACTTCAATGAAATAAACCAAAACGAAGCCCCCTGAGGAATCAGGAGGCTTTATAATTGAAACGAAAACCAACGATTGCCCATCCTGTGATGGGAGAAGTTTATATAGAAATCTTATAATATACCGTTACAAATGTATTTCTGCAGTGCTTTCATAAACATGGCATTGGTCAGTGAGGGAAATGATTTTCGTCATTTGTGTAATTTTCACCAATTTTCACCAATTTTCACAAATCCTTTCTTTTAAAAGAACGAACTGCCCACCATAAAGGAAGAATTATCCAGAGCAGCATAATGCCAAATGTGAAAAGCATACCGGATCCACTGCCAAAGAAATCTTTGTATAGTGCGCCGGTGTAGCCCATCAGTGCACTTACATCCATTTTCAGCATAATGGAAATGCGGCCAAGGTCAATGGGATTTAATGCGGATAATACCAAAGTCAGTTTTTCCAACGGGTAATCACTGAATGAAAAAAGAATAAGCAATACCAGGCCATCATAGATTAATGCAAAATAAAACCAGATCAGTAATGCAAAGCCAATTCCCCGGGCCTTATCTCTCGCTTTTACGGAAGTAAGAAAAGCAAGTGATGTAAATATTAAGGTTAATGCAAACCCATTGAATAAAAGCGAGAATCCTGTACTGTCCGGAGAATATATTAAAACAGGAATGCCCACACCAATAAAAAAGGAACTGACCAAAGAAACACTGACACCGCTGTATTCACTCATTAAAATTTTAGTACGGCTCATAGGTTGAGACGACATCAGCTCAATAAACTCGTAAGAATTATAATAATGGATAGTTGCAAATATCATACTCACCAGCGGTACTACTATCAAAACTATATTCAGCAAACTGAGAATGGCTTTGCTGCTGTTTTCTTCCATATTGAACATACTGAAAGAAACCAGCAGCAGAAAAGCGGTGTAAGCAAGTATCACCTTACTCCTCACTATATCGTATAATACATATCTTGATAGTTTCAACATAAAGTTTGGTTTTAATAATTCTTTCCTTCTTTATTTACAACAAACATTCTGTCAATCCATTCGTTGTTAAATTTTTCACCTTTCATAATTCTTGCAATTGCTTTTCCAAGTTTCAGTTCTCCTGTTTCTTCCCGCAACTGATCAATTTCTTTAAAAAACAGTTGCTTGCCATCCTGCATATACATAATATGCGTTGTCAGTTCATCCAGGTCACTCAGGATATGAGAAGTAATAAGGATAAGTTTGTTCTTATCTTTTTCTTTCAGAATTTTTTCTTTTAAAATCTCAGATGCTATCGGATCAAGCCCTGCTGTAGGTTCATCCAGTATCAAAACATCAGGATTGAAAAGAAAAGCCAGTGCTGCGCTTACTTTTTGCCTGGTGCCACCGGATAAAGTTCTCATGGCTTTGTCAAAAATTGCCGGGAGATTAAATTTTACTATCAGCTCGTCATCTGTTTGTGATGCCGGAATGTTCCTGATTTTTTTCAACATATCAAACAGTTGCCCCACTTTCATATTATCCGGGTAGCGGCCAATCTGCGGCATGTATCCAATTTGTGAACGATAGGAAGGATCGCCATTTATGAGTTCGTTATTAAAATAAATTCTCCCGCTGTCAGGTTTTACCATGCCCAGGATGCTTTTTATTAATGTTGTTTTTCCTGAACCGTTTGGCCCTATAAGTGAAATAACCTGCCCTTTTTCAAAAGAAGCATTGATATCATCCAACGCCTGCAGTTTTTTATACCGTTTGCTGATATGTTCTATCCTGATCATAATTTATTTGGCTTTATCATTGGTTTATCGTCTGTAAGATTTTCAGGGGTCAGGCTGGGAATGGCTTTCTCCGCTTTGTCAAGAAGCGAAACCATAAAACTTCTTAACAGGATAATTGAATTTGGATTTTGTTCTACTATCATGGAATAAATACTAACGGGGTGATAAGGTACATCTCCATACCCATCTTTATTACGATCATATCCTTCATATTTATCCCAGTAATTGGCAGAAAATTCATTAAGTGATATACTTCCATTTGTCGCCACATCAAAACTGTTGCCATAGAAATTATTAAATGAAAACACATTATCATCACAACTTGCCTGTACCTTAATGGCCCAGCCATTTTCTTTAAACGTATTTTTTAAAATTTCTATACGGTTGCTGCCTTCCATATAAATGCCCACTGTGTTTTTGTAAAATTCATTATGAAGAATATGACTATCTGTAATATCTTTTAACAGGATGCCATAAGCCGAAGGGCCCCAGTTTTCTTCAAAACGGTTGTTTTCCATTTTCACATGCTTTGAATACATGACGGCCACACCGGCTCCATTATTTTTAAAAGTATTACCCGTGTATGTATCACTGTGAGAAAACATAAAATGCAATCCATAACGGATATTCTTTTCACTCAAATTGTTTTTTATAATTGTTTCGGTTACAAATTCAAAATAAATGCCATCACGGTGGCCACTTACCCGGTTGTTTTCAATCATTGCATTATTACATTTCCACAAATGAATGCCGTTACCTGTGTTTTGTTCTGAAGTGGGATTACCGCTGACAGTATTGTTGCGAATGGTAAAAAATGAAGAGTTGGAAATATGGATACCGAAATAAGAGTTAATGACTTTGTTATTTTCAATAATACAGTTATTTGCATCAATTATTTTTATGGAGGCAAAGTCATTCATGGCGGATTGACCACAATTTTGAAACAGGAATCCTTTGATAATAATATTGCTTCCGCTTACTGTAAGTATTTCAAATTTGTTTTCACCATCCAGCACCGGGAAATTTTTCCCCAGCAGGATTATACTTTTAGTGATCAGAATATTGCCTTCTTTATAAATACCGGGTTCAACAAGAATAGTATCTCCATCTTTTGCCAGTTCGATGGCTTTATGCAGGGTAGTAACAGGCTGCGTTTTACCTACTTTAATTGTACGGGCTATTACTGCTGTAGTAAAAAAAATGATTGGTAATATAAAAAGTAGCTTTCGCATTATTTTCATTATTCAATCCGGGTATAAATTTCGTTCCAGGTTAAAATATTTCCGCTTTTGCCGGCAAGAAATTTTGTTGCAGCTTCTTTGCTTGTAAAAGCAGCGGTATTAAAATTCATCGGGCTTCTTATTTCTTCACTCACTGCAAAGGATGCATTATTTACATTTATAAAGTCATTCTTTTTTTCATAATTAATAACAACAGTTTGCCCGATTTCTTTTTGATCGGTAACACCGGATTTTAAATAACGGACCAGGCATCCAATATCATCAAACTTA
>JANOJO010000591.1:0-2442 GCA_031418795.1 Bacteroidota bacterium
TTACCAGTATGTAAGCGGCTGCAACCTGCGAACTGAAATGGGAAAAATGCATGGCACTTACCAGATGGAAAATTTAAACAACAAGCAAATGTTTGATGTAAACATTCCGGCTTTTGAAATGATAGTGCCGTTGAAGAATAATTAAAGACAGCCCCTCTAAATCTCCCCGAAGGGGAGACTTCGCTACACACAGCCCTTACGTTTGAGAATTCTTAATGATATTGAATTTCTCCTGATGTAGTTTGAATTGTAACCACTAAATTTTTGCGAATAACAATTTTCAAAGTTCAGTTTGATTTTTTTCAAAAAGTAAAATCGTTTAAGTTGGGACTGTGGGTTGGGTAAGTCCCCCTTCGGGGGATTTAGGGGGCCTCACTTCGGCTTATACTTCGCTTCTTCCAAAATTTTTCTTGCCTCAGTTTTCATCACTTCACTAATCGTCAAAGTAGAATTCTTCTCAACAAATTTTTTTACAATCTGCCAGCCTACCCACTGGCCAATATTGCCCGGCGATGCCTGGGGCATTGTTTGTGTAAACGGCGCTTCGCCAATATAATTTTGAATGGTTGCCGGGTCGTTGGTAAAAATATCTTTTTCATTGGTGAGAATATTATTCCAGATCAACCCTTCGTATTCATTGCACCAATTTAATTGATTACCCGTAAACCCGGTTTTAACTGAATCAGCAGTTGATGGTAAAAATTTATCAAGCAGCCACCATTGCTTTCCTTTTTCAATCATTTGTTCAATCAATCCTTTGCCACGGCTGCCATCAGGAAAAATATCATCGGCAACAAGTTTCATTGCATCGGCTACTATATATTTTTTTTCAAACCGGCGGCTGCGGTACTGAGGCGCCACATTGGTTGTAAAATAATCATCCTGGTATAGTGAAAAATTTTTACCCAAATAAAATTGGAGGCTGATGCCAAGCAAATCAGGTCCTAAAAAATTGGGAGTAAAATCACCACTTGCAGTTTTGGCCAGTAAATCAATTGGCCCGATGATGGTGATGATGCGGGGAACTTTATAATCAGGCAAATAATACTTCACATGCCGGAAAGCATTTTCAAAATCTTTTTTTAAATCGTTTGTCTGGTTAAAAGTTTTGTTTACTGAATCTGAAATAAATTTATTGAGCCTGATAAACAAACTTGTTCCCTGTTTTAAAGTTGACTCATTCAGCCCCAGAATATTTCCGAGGTAAACAGGCATCAGCGATGCGTATTTAGATTGAAGTGCAGCAAGAGATTTTTCAGGAGCCAAGGTGTCTATGGAAAAAAAATGCTGGTCAAATCTTTCAATCTTTATATCCATTTTTATTCCAGAAACATCAGGGCCATTGCTGCGGTTGTTGCAGGCAAAAAATAAAAGAATTGCAAATAAGGGAATGATAAATTTTTTCATGACAATTGTAAACGGTATTGGATAAACATTGTTGCACACGAAGATAACGTAAACAATATTTTATTTCCTTTAAGTGCAGGGGTTGTAAATTTGCAACATGAAGATCGCTTTAGCGCAACAGAATTATCATATTGGCAATTTTGAAGATAATACCCGTAAGATTATTGAAGCAATAAACCGGGCTAAACTACAGGGAGCTGACCTCGTTGTATTTTCTGAATTATGTGTATGCGGCTATGCTCCCGGCGATTTTTTAGAGTTCACTGATTTCATTAATAAATCTTACCAGGCCATTGATAAAATAAAAGAACATGCGGATACGATTGGTGTGCTGATTGGCGCACCCGCAAGAAACCCACAGAAAGAAGGAAAGGATCTTTTCAATGCCGTTTTTCTTTTATATGAAAAAGAAATAAAAGGCGAGGTACATAAAACACTTTTGCCCAACTATGATGTATTTGATGAGTACCGTTATTTTGAACCGGCATACAACTGGAATGTACTTGAATTTAAAGGAAAAAAATTAGCAGTTACTATTTGCGAAGATATCTGGAACATGGGCGATAATCCGATGTACCGCATAACCCCCATGGAAAAACTGATGCCTTTCCAGCCCGATGTGATGATTAATCTTTCTGCATCGCCATATAATTATGCGCAGGATATTGTACGTAACAGCATCATGAAAGCTCATACTTTGAAATATAAACTGCCCATACTTTATTGCAATGCAGTTGGATCTCAAACAGAAATTATTTTTGATGGTGGCAGTCTTGTATATGATATAAATGGCAACAAGGTAAAAGAGATGAAATATTTTGAAGAAGATTACCAGGTCTTCGATTTGGAAGATCTCTCCAAAATATCAGAGTCTTCGAAAGTCCTCCCCTTCGGGGAGGATTTAGGTGGGGCTGGGGCCGGAGCTGGTATATTTTATTCGGCAAAAGAAGTAGGAACCGGCGAAGACACCCTTGCTTATTTAACCAATGAAAAAAATATTGATGAAATTTATCATGCACTTGTACTTGGCATAAA
>JANOJO010000592.1:0-1786 GCA_031418795.1 Bacteroidota bacterium
GAAGCTTGGCATCATAGCCAATCACAGGTGGTTCTGATATAGGTAAATAAATACATAAGGTTCTTTTTTCATCATCAAAATAATAAGCTCCTCCTTCTTCTTCATCAGCCAAAGCATTTGGATTAAAAATGCCCAGGTAGAAAAATTTTGAAAAGTCTGTCACTTCGCTTTCCCGCATCATCCTGTCTACTTTGTACCATTTCTTTTCGCTGGTGAACCATATCTCAAATGGGCTTCTTGATTTATCATCTCTTATTTTTTTTATTATAGAATAAGTAGTGTTGTTAAATATCACACGTACCAATCGTTTTCCCCCTTCCATCAATAACTGGTGCGATGCAATAGAAAATCCTATTTGCGCCAGGTCATTTTTTCTTGCAGCAATCTTTTTAACCTGCTCTATCGCCTGGCAAATATTTTTTGGCTTATCCATTGCCAGGCTGCCTGCTCCGAATGTGTACCATTTGGGGTTAGGATCAGTAAACTTTTCACCAAAACCATCCTGTGAATTAGCAACGGGTCTTGCATAAATTGAATGAATGACCTGGTCTTTTTCTTCTTTTACTTCTCTACCATACAGGAATTTTTTTTCAACAAAAATGGTTTTCAATTCGGCAACCTTTGCCTGGTTAATAACAAAATCATTTTCTGTTTTATAGAGTTGTTCTTTCCCTGAAAGGTCATTTCCTGCAGAGAGTGCAGTACCTTGCTCAAGTTGATATTCTGCAATTTCTTTTGCAAGCTCGAATACGATAAAAGCTTTATCAGGTAGGGACGGCTTTTCTATAAGATGTAGCACTTCCCTGTAATAAAAATTGAGCATTCTTTCTGTCAGCCCATTCATCTGTTGTTGAACGATCCTGAATAATTCAAGAAAAGTAATGAACAATGCCATGTGGGGCTGGTGACCCGGATATTTCTCTATTGCGTATTCAAGATATTTGCCTGAATCGCTGATAAGTTTTGAAAGAAAATTATAGAAGCTATAAAAAACATCTTCAACATTGAGCGCTGCAAATCGTATTTGTTCCTCATATGTATTGCCCTGGTATAAGCTACCGTCATCAAGTACTGGCTGATCAAGACCCCATAATTTTTTATTCAGTATATCTTCAATATCTATTTTTAGTACGCTGCCGGCATTTACAGTGGAGTATTGTTTTTTATAAGCAAGAATATTTTGTGCCTGCCCGCGAAGATCAGATTGAATAGCAAGTTCAAGGTCTTTATAAAGTGGATTTTCAGGAATGACCAGCGCATACCAGCGGTCGATCTTTTTAAGCATACCCAGGATGGGATTGAACAAGGCAGCAAAAAGATCAGGGTCAATATCTGTTTCAAGTTTATCTCTTACCTCATTGAATTCTTTCTTAAAAGAATTGACATCAGTGATGCCCACTGATGCAATAACAACAGCCATATCCCTGCGGAAAAATTCTTTCCAGCTAAGTTTTTGTTGTTGTTCCTTATTATACTTCGCAGCTATTTCAGGAAGATCATAAAAACGTATCTGTCCTGCATATCTTTTTGCAAAAACAAGCAGGTCTTCTATACTCCTGTTATCTATTGGGGCATAAGAAGGATCCAACGCTTTTAAATATCGTTGTAACTGACCTGATCCATCCGTATTTATTTCTGTATGACAATTGCAATTTTTCATGTTTCAATGTTTGTGGCTTCTTTCATGTAAAAAGGAAATACATAATTATATCTTGTGTTGGTCCTGATGATTGAGTAGGCTATATCCAACTCAAGTTTCCCATTAAATACATCTGTAGTATCAATT
>JANOJO010000593.1:0-2441 GCA_031418795.1 Bacteroidota bacterium
TGCCATGTGCACGGAAATCAATCACCATTGTATTATATCCCATCGCAAGAAACTGATATGCCTCATTAAGTGCAAACCCTTTGTTGGAAGATAAACCATGAAAAAGAATAACAGTGCCGACTGATGAATCGGCCTTCATCCACCAGCCTTCTATTTTATTTTTGCCTGCGGTAAAAAGCTGAATAGTGTCGTAAGGCGTGGGTGGATAAAATAAAATCTGCGACTTTGGAAATTTTCTTCCCACCATCAACCGCCAGGTACGAAGAAAAAATTTGCCCGAAGAGGATGGAAGGCTTCTTACTTTATCATCATCATAATAATGTGTAATCCTGTGTGCATGAAAAGCAGCGCTGATATTGATTAAAATCAGTTGTGCAAACAAAACCCGTACAATCCATTTGAATGCAGATCTGAATTTATTCTTAGATGGTTGGTTTTTCATTTACAATTAATCAGCATCAAAAATAGTTTTTCGTTTTTAGATGATGCTGAAAGAATGTGGATATTTTCTTTGTATATTTTAATAGCAGATTTTGCCAGTCTGAATTCAGCCGCTATATTCGCTGCCAGTAATTATTACTTACCCAACAACATATTTCGAAAAACCTTTTAAAGCAGCTGACCCGGCTGTTTTTTTTTGGGCCTGACCCCAACCTTCGCTGAAACTTCGGTTGGCAAGCCTAATTCCTCTACTTACGGAGAGGGAGATTCTTCGGAATGCAGAAAATTTTTCAAAATGTTTTTTATATCCTGTTCCGGAACATTGAGAGCCCTGCTTTTTCTAATGTAGAAAATCCAAAATATTATTTGTGTAACTAAAAATATTGATGCCAGGATTACCAAGTTGTAAGTGTATATCATAACATTTGCAAAGCCGGAACCCCAGTCTTTTGTGCCGTCAACATAATTTCCAATGAAAATTATTTTATGCTGCCCTACTAAATATTTGAGATAATAAAACAGAATTAAACAAACCAATTGCATTAGTAGAATCCGCCATGGTATTTTTTTCTTTCTTACTAATTGTACAAGAACGAAAATCACCATAAATACAGTATATGCCTCAAAAAAAAGAATGAGAATATAGAAAAGGATAAACATGAAATTGTTGTAAATTAAATTTTACCATTTTTTATTTCATCCACAACTGACGGGTCAAGCAATGTAGAAGTATCACCTAAATTTTCAGTTTCACCTTCAGCAATCTTTCTTAAAATACGCCGCATAATTTTTCCGCTTCTTGTTTTTGGCAGTCCTTTTACAAACTGAATTTTATCCGGCTTTGCAAAGGGCCCGATGATTCTTGTTACGGTTTGATGAATATCTTTTTTTGTTTGTTCATTATTGAATGTGTCAGATGTCAATGTAGCATCAGACACCACGAAAGCATAAATGCCCTGGCCTTTTATGTCATGCGGATAACCAACCACGGCGCTTTCTATTACACCAGTATGCATGTTAATTGCATTTTCCACTTCAGCCGTGCCGATGCGATGACCGCTTACATTCACCACATCATCCACACGGCCGGTAATTCTGTAGAAACCATTTTCATCTTTTAATGCTCCATCACCGGTGAAATACAAATTTTTATAAGTAGCAAAATAATTGGTCCGGTATCGTTCATGATCACCATAAGTTGTTCTTATGATAGAAGGCCAGGGTGCTTTAATGCAGAGATTTCCTTTCAACATTCCATTTTCATCTTTCTCCGTTACTTCTTTTCCCTTTTCATCAACAAGGATTGGTTGCACACCGGGCATAGGCAGCGTAGCCCAACTTGGTTTTGCGGGTGTTATGCCTGCAAGATTTGAAATTAAAATTCCTCCAGTTTCTGTTTGCCACCATGTATCAACAACCGGACATTTCTTTTTTCCAATATTTTCATCATACCAATGCCATGCTTCTTCATTGATAGGTTCACCCACTGTTCCCAATATTTTTAATGATGATAAATCTTTTCCTTTCAATGGCGCCAAACCAAAACCCATTAAACTTCTGATGGCTGTTGGCGCTGTATAAATAATATTCACTTTGTGTTTATCAACAATACTCCAGAACCTTCCTGCATCAGGAAATGTAGGAATGCCTTCAAACATTAATGAGGTGGCGCCTGCACACAACGTACCATAAATAATATAACTGTGTCCGGTTATCCAGCCAACATCGGCTGTACAAAAAAATATTTGTCCCGGTTGATATTGAAACACATTTACAAATGTGTAGGTCGTCCAAACCATATAGCCGGCACAGGAATGAACAACGCCTTTTGGTTTTCCTGTACTGCCTGAGGTATATAAAATAAATAATGGGTCTTCGGCATCCATTTCTGGTGCGTGTAATTGTAGAGACAGGGCATGCCCTGTCTCTACGGAATTCTTTTCGGCTTCCCACCACACATCTCGTCCTTTAATCATGCTAACCGGTATTTTCGTTCTTTC
>JANOJO010000594.1:0-2559 GCA_031418795.1 Bacteroidota bacterium
GTTCAATTCTATCTGCGCCGCCCTCAACTGCAGATTTAGTTGTGCTAAAATCGGAAGTCGCAATTTCGATGATAAAAGACATAAATTATATGTATGTTTTAAAAATGTTCAATGCTCAATGTTCAATTTTAAATACTCAATTTAAAACGACCCGAGTTGAACATTGAGCATTGTTAGTTGATCATTGAGCATTTATTTTTTACTTAAACCAGCTCTTCGCATTCACCAGCTTCTCTCCTGCCCCGTTTCTCAATGCATAATTAAATCCTTTATGAATTGAATAAGCCCCTACGATTCCATTTTTATTCAATGCTAAAAAAGCAACCTGTATCTCTTTCACTTTTTCTTTTTTAATCTTTACAATTCTTTCAATCACTTTTTTACATGCTGCTTCAGGTGATAATCCCTGGCGCATTAATTCAATAACAGCATGCGAACCGGCAACACGTATCACATCCTCCCCTTGCCCGGTTGCTGTGCATGCACCCACTTCATTATCTACATAAAGTCCTGCACCGATTATTGGCGAATCACCTAATCTGCCACGCATTTTAAATCCGGCGCCGCTTGTAGTACAACTGCCACTCATATTTCCCATCGCATCCATTGCTACCATACCGATTGTATCGTGGTTCCATTCGCCGCTTTCTAATTTATTTGGTGCAAATGGCCCGTGCCCCTGTTTGCTTTCAATATTAATTTTTGGTGATTTATATTCTGATTGCTTCAACCAGTTGTCATAATTTCTTTGTGCTTCATCAGAAAGTTTCTGTTCTTCCAAAGGAAACCCTTCCGCTACTGCAAATTGTTGGGCACCGATACCCACTAACATCACATGTGGTGTTTTTTCCATCACCCTTCTTGCAACTGAAACTGGATGTTTTATTCTTTCTAAAAAAGCTACACTGCCGCAATTAAATTTATCATCCATAATACAGGCATCCAATGTAACAAAACCATCACGGTCAGGATTGGCTCCTAAACCCACGCAACAATTCTGCGATGATTCAGTTACCATCACACCTTTTTCTACTGCATCAATTGCTTTACCTTTTTTGCTTAAAATTTCCCAGGCGGCTTTGTTAGCTTGCAATCCTGCATCCCAGGTAGAAATTACAATTGGTTTGCCAATTACATTTTCATTTGATTCATTTGGCCAAATTTTATTGGCTGCCAACCCTGCTATTGAACTGAGAAATGAAGTGTGAATGAACTTTCTGCGACTGAACATGATTACTGTTTTAGGTTTGTCAAATTAAATCATTCCCCAGCAATCTGACAAAAAGAAGAAGGGCTTAACATATATCAATAACAAATCTGCCAGAAAGCCGGAATTTTGTCAATTAATGCTATTAATAACAGAAAGGAATAGTATTTGCAAAAAGAATACTCATAATGAAAATAGAAATTATATCAGGCAGTCCGAGAATCAATAGTGTTTCAAGAAGAGTGGCGCTTAATCTTAAAAACTGGTTGCAGACAAATACAGAACATTCAATAGATATAATTGATTTGAAAGACTGGAACCTACCGCCGGTTCAAACTGTTTTTGTTTCCGTTGATAAAACACCGGAAGAATTTAAACAGCTGACCGAAAGAATTTTTGATGCTGATGCATTTATCCTGGTAACACCAGAGTACAATGGTAGCTATTCGCCAGCGATGAAAAACCTGCTTGACCATTTTCCCAAGCAACATCACAAACCGTTCGGAATAGTAACAGCATCACCGGGTGCCATGGGAGGGATAAGAGCATCACAACAATTATTGCAATTAGTGCCGGCCTTGTTTGGCATCGCTTCGCCCTATTTGCTGATAGTTCCGGCAGTGGATAAAAAATTTGATGCAGATGGAAATTTATTAGAAGCAAGTTTTGAAAAAACTATACATAATTTTATTTCAGAGTTTTTATGGCTTGCTGAAAAAATTGTAAAAGAAAAAGTATTTATATAAAAAAAGATTATGAGTAAAACTATAAAAACAATAGAAGCAATTATAGCTCCCCCACCCCCGCATATGGTTGGTGATGGTTTCCGGGTGCATAATTTTTTTCCCAACAGTCAGTTGATTGATAAAAAAAGAATGAGCCCGTTTTTTATGCTTGATTATGGTTCAAAAATTGAATTTACTCCATCAGTAGCACCAAGAGGTGTTGGTGTGCATCCACATGCAGGATTTGAAACGGTTACCATTGCTTACCAGGGAAAAATTGCACACCATGACAGTGCTGGCAATAGCGGCATTATTGGTGAAGGTGATGTACAATGGATGACTGCTGGGGCTGGTTTATTGCACAAAGAATATCATGAAAAAGAATTCAGTAAAACCGGCGGTGTATTTCAGATGGTTCAACTATGGGTAAATCTTCCGGCAAAATTTAAAAAAACCACACCAAAGTACCAGGAGATTAAAAACAGTATGATGAACCTTTCTAATTTACCAGATGGTAAAGGTCATATTGAAATTAGCGCCTTTTTTCAATCTTGCATTGTATGCATTTATGGGAGTAAAAGTAGAGGCTGGCCCTTTCAACCCATTAAATTCTCCGGCAATAATTTC
>JANOJO010000595.1:0-2497 GCA_031418795.1 Bacteroidota bacterium
CTTCGCCTTGTTTCGTGTCCGCAAAAAAATTAAAAAGCCCAGTTGCGTGTCCCGAGGCAACTGAGCAATTAACAGACGGACTAATATTACTCCGGCAGGTATTCCCAAAACTCATTGTCATAAGTAAGGTTATTAATATGCATAAAAAATAATTCTTCCCCTACGCTTGCATATGTAGCCTTCCCAGATCACATCAACATTGAAATAAATCCAAACGACAAAAATCGTTTCTACATTATGGTTTTGTGCGTATGCCAAAGTTCCCCTTCGGGGGATTTATGCCAAAGGCATCCCTTTGGGAGGGGGCCGGGCTTGAGTTTACACCACATCCACATCCTCCACCACAGTAACCGCTCTAAAACTTTTATGCTGATGAAGAAGAGCAACCTGTTCCAGCATATCCTGTTTGCATTTTGCAATCAGTTTTGCATCACGGGGCAATTTTATTAATAGCTCCATTAAATACTGGTTTCGGATGCGGCTGATAATTGGTTCGGCAGGCCCGACAAGGTATTGCCCGTATTTCGTTTTTAATCCATCAGAATAATAATGTGCAGCTTTCTCCACCACTTCTTTCATCTTATGTTTGAAAGTCACATGAATCAGCCTGGAAAACGGCGGATAGAAAAATTGTTTTCGTTTATCAATTTCATCTGCATACATTTTTTTAAAATCATGTCCTTTTACTAATTGCAACACCGGGTGGTTGGGCTGTATGGTTTGTATCATCACCTTCCCATTCAAATCTTTTCTTCCTGCACGGCCACTCACCTGCTCCATGAGTTGAAATGCTCTTTCATTCACCCGAAAATCTGCAAAGCTTAATAAGCCATCGGCATCAAGAATGCCAACCAGATCCACATTATCAAAGTCAAGACCTTTTACCACCATTTGTGTACCTACTAATAGATCAATACGGCGCTGTTCAAATTGCTGTATTAGTACATCGTGTGCATTTTTTCCACGTACTGTATCTATATCCATCCTTGCAATCTTTGCAGATGGAAATTGTTCTACCAGCAACTCTTCAATTTTTTCTGTCCCAAAATTCCGCTGTACAAAATTGTGATTGCCGCAGGCCGCACAGGTGTGCAATGGCGGATAGGTGGTGCCGCAATAATGGCAAAGAAGTTTATTGGTAAACTTGTGGTAAGTAAGTGACACATCGCAGTATTTGCATTGAGGTATCCATCCGCAAACATTACAAACCTGGTAAGGCGTATAGCCCCGGCGATTTTGAAAAAGTATTACCTGTTTTTTTCTTTCAAGCACTTCTTTTATTGCATCCACCAATGGTGGCGACAGCATTATTTTTCCTGCTGCTTTTTCCTTCTGCGGTATTTTTTTTGTATCAATAATTTCAATAGGTGGCAAATGAATATCGCCATAGCGTTGTAACAATTCTGTCAACCCGTATTTACCTGAAACAGCATTATGATAACTTTCCAACGATGGTGTGGCGCTGCCAAGTAATACATGTGCACTGAATAAAGTAGAAAAATAAATAGCTGCATCGCGGCCATTATATCTCGGCGCCGGATCCTGTTGCTTGTACGAAGTATCATGTTCTTCATCACAAATAATCAAACCAAGATTCTGATAAGGCAAAAAAACAGATGACCGGGCACCTAAAACTATTTTCATCTCACCGCTTTTTACTTTGTTCCATATCTCCACTCTTTCATTTTGTGAAAATTTGGAATGATAGATACCGATGTACCCGCCAAAATGTACTTGCAAACGCCGGATGATTTGTGATGTAAGTGCAATTTCCGGCAGCATATACAGTACCTGTTTACCCTGGCGAATGTATTGCTCAATAAGTTTTATATATACTAATGTTTTGCCGCTACTGGTAACTCCATGCAGCAGGCAAACCTGTTTTTCTTTAAATGATTGTTGTATATTTTCAAAAACGGATTGCTGCAAAGCCGTTAATTCAAAATCAATCTTAATGTCTTTGGGTAAATACTGCAACCGGTCAATAATTCTTTTCTCCAGCCAGAGCACTTTTTTATCAACCAATCCTTTCAACTGTGCATCAGAGGCATTTGATTTTTTCAGCAGGCTGGCCTTGGTTACTTCACCTTCTGTTTTTATTAAATGGAGATAACTAAGGAGCAGTTCCATCTGCTTTGGCGCCTTTGTCCAGTTGTTCAGCAGCTCAGAAAGTTTTTCTTCATTACTGTATTCAGGATTCAGCAATACATAGGTTTCTTTTTTGGGCGTATAGGTTTGTTTTAATGCTTCCCATACAAAACAAACTTTTTTCTGAATCAATCTTGAAATGACTGGATACACATATGATGAATCCAATACCTGCTGCGCTTCTGTCAGCTTCAATTCTTTTTTTATCAGCAATGCTTCACCCAATAAATATTCATCATGATCCAGCGTAGAAAAATCTTCGCCAAACTCTTCGTTAAAAACAATAACTGTTTCGCTGCTTAGTTTAAAATGCGCAGGCAGGGCAGCCGCCATCACTTCGCCTTCGCTG
>JANOJO010000596.1:0-5709 GCA_031418795.1 Bacteroidota bacterium
TGACTGAGCGTAAGCAGCCCGATTATCAAAACAAGTCCGGCGCATAAGAAAGCCAGCTTTTTTTTAGGATTACTTATTGAAGCAGAGTCAAGAAGATAAAGTGAAATGCCTGAAAGTAAAATGCAAATGGCAAGGTTAAATTTTATGGTCACTGCACCAAAGAACAGGGTTGTAAAATCGGGGATATTAAAAAACCATCCCACTAATACAAGGCTGCCCACTGCAATAGTAAGCAGGCATGCAGCTTTGCTAATATAGCTGGAGCTGTCTTTCATTTATTACAATATGGCAACTGAGCCAAACATTTTGAAGAGTTTGTTGGCTGCTAAATCAGAGATGAAACCTTGTTTTAATAGGGGTGGGATCAGGATTTTGTGATTTGTTTATTTATAATACTGCAAAGTTATATTTATTAACGGTTGATAATGTAGAAGTAATTCTATTAAAATAGTAGTATTAATTCTACACAAAAATTTGTCAAATAAACCATCCTTTAGAAAAGTGTGCCGGCTACTAAATCAGAGGTGAAAAATAGTTTTCTATAGAGAGAGATTAAATTATTTAAATCAGACCGGATATTACTATTTTGTACTATGGAGTAATAATTGGTGTTTAAACTTTCTACAAATTAATACTTTTCTTTTAATAAGCTAATATTTATTATTAAAAAGATGCAAATAAAATTTCATTTCCGGCGAACCACCTCCTGATTTAAATACCAAATGAATTTAGCGGGCACTAAATAGTTCTATATAATAACCAGCAATATGTAAATATTTTGCTGGTTAATTGAGCCTGTAAATTTCTTTCTGCCATTCAATCAGTGATACATTATAGCTTTTGGGGAAAGGCTTTTCGGCAGTTAAAGCCTGTGTAAAAAATCTGTTCGTTCATGCCGGGAAAAAATCTTTGTTCGCTTTCCGTATTTTTTGTTCGGGCAGCAAGTTGAAGAATAAGATTTTTTTTCATGCGGTGGATTTTATTTA
Source organism: Bacteroidota bacterium (assembly GCA_031418795.1). Lineage (GTDB taxonomy): Bacteria > Bacteroidota > Bacteroidia > Chitinophagales > Chitinophagaceae > VBAS01. Next base: position 987 of record JANOJO010000596.1, read on the forward strand.
CGATGAGTATTTGTGGGTTTGTTTAAAATTAAAAGCTTATAGACAAGCCACTACCAGCAATAAGAATATTACAAGGGGAATGGTTTTGAAAGTATGAAAGTGGATTTTCTGAAACAACCATTTAAAAAACTCCTGACGGCTTGCAGCCAGCCGATACTGGCGAATCAACAAAATAGTTAAGGCGGTAAACATAGGTTAAGGGTTAATTTTTTTTATTCCGGTTTGCTGAATTTTAAATAACGCTTCGGTATTGACTGATAACATAGATACAGGCCGGCAATTTTGTCTTCTACTTAATGTATTTAACCGGGGCTAAGTAATTCTATGTAGCAAATGAGTAAGCAGACAAAAAAAACGCTTGCATCTGCCTGATTTTGGTGAACAAAAAAAACTGTGTTGGCAGAGGATTGATTTAAAGATTTATTGCGATTCAACGGGATTGTTTTTTCATTGGATTGTTGAATGCATAAATAAAGATGGGGTTGAAATAAGCGCATGGCAAATATTGTGGCGCTTGATTTTTTTTTATACCAAATAAATTTAGAAGGAGCTAAGTAAATAAGTATAACAGCTTTAAATCCCATTTCCTGACTAAGTACATTACCTGTTATTCCCAGAGATTAATTTTACAGGCCTGCAATACTAAGAGGTTTCAATTATCATTTTTGAAGTTAACACTTAATTCCACAAATAAGAGGGAAGAACTAATCTCATCACTTGCAGTATTTCGTTGTATGGAAACTGAAACTGTTTGCAGAGTTTTAAAAAGAATATTTATGTATTTTTTATTTGGTTAAGTCTTTGAATCATATTTCATAGAAAAAAAAATTTTTACACTGCAGGTTGTCTCCGTTATTAGAATAAGTAATCCAATTCCATTAAAAACCATTTATGCAAAAAGCCCTGTCCATCCTTATCAGTATCACCGGTTATGCAGATGCCAATACTGTTCTTAAAGAAAACAACACTCACGATTCTGCCCATATATACAGACGGCAAGGATGCTATGAGTTTCTGGAATACAAGGCTAATTCAATAACAAATAACAGAGCTGTGTTGCAAATGGTTAATAAAACTGTGAGTTGGAAAACTGATCTGTGCGTTTAATCAATCAAAATTTAACAGTCAGAATATGGAACAGGAATTAGCCAATAATTTTTCATTTAAAGGAACCGAAGAAAGGATCAATAAACTTATCAGCATCCTGCGGGTTGGTGTTTTAATACAGGGGCCTGAAAAAGAAATTCTTTTCAGCAATAAAGCCGCATTGAATATGCTGGGTTTAAGTGAGGATGAACTTTACGGCAGATCATCATTCCATCCCGAATGGAACGTTATTCATGAAGACGGATCGCCATTTACGGGTGCAGCACACCCTGTTCCAACTGCCTTTAATACAAAAAAATCTGTTGCCAATGTCATCATGGGAGTTTACCGGCCGGCTACAAAAGACAGGGTATGGTTATCTGTAAATGCAGAACCATTACTCGATGATGAAGGAGAGATCAAAGAAGTGATTTGCAGTTTTAATGATATTACCGAACACAAAACAGCAGAAGAAAAACTTACCTGGTTATATCAAAGCCTTGAAATAAGAGCATTGGAGCTTGCTACATCCAATGCTGAACTGGAACGGTTTGCCTATGTAGCCACACACGATTTGCAGGAACCCCTGCGATTGGTAAGCAGCTTTACGCAGCTACTAAAAAAGAAATACGAAAATCAACTGGATAAACAAGCCATTGAATATATCAATTACGCTGTACAAGGCGCTAACCGGATAAAGAAACTTATTCTGGATCTGCTTGAGTATTCAAAATTCAGTACCAATAAGGAAGAATTTACCCAAACAGATCTGAATACGGTATTGAAAAATGTATCCTGTGTATTTTCAAAAGAGCTGAAGGATACCGGAGCCGAATTAATTATACCTGAGCTGCCCTGCATTCAGGCAAAAACATTGCTGATGAACCAGCTTTTTAAAAACCTGATAGGAAATGCTTTAAAATACAGCAGTACCTGCAAACCCGTAATTACAATAGATTGTAAAGAGGAAAAAGATAATTACCTGTTTAGTGTAAGCGATAATGGAATAGGGATTGACCCGGAGTATTGGAATAAAATATTTATCCTTTTTCAACGGCTGCATAATAATACTGAAACCTATCAGGGAACGGGAGTAGGCCTGGCTATCTGCAAAAAAATTGTAGAGATGCATCAGGGCAATATCTGGGTAATATCTGAAGAAGGAATGGGCAGTACCTTTTATTTTACTATTGCAAGACAACAAAATCAAACAAATGAAAAACTATAAAAAACAGATATACCTGTTTCTATATATTTCATTGTTTATTGTAATAAGCAGTTTTGCCGTATTGTTTTTCAATTTCCGGAAGCAGGTAAGATTACAAAATGAAATTCTGAAGATCAATATGAATCTGATTCAGGCAGACTCTCTAATTAATAACCTGTTGCAGATCGAATCGGATAAAAGGGGTTTCCAGATAACCAGGGAAGTTTATTACCTCAAAAATTTTTATACCATTAAAGTGAACTGCAATATCAATATTGCAAATCTGAAAAAAAATATTATTGCGGATTCTGACAAAAAAATAATTTCAGAAATTGAGCCTTTATTACAGTTAAGGATTGTAAATCTTGATAGCGGAGTTGTTGTTTTTGTAACACGGGGGTTTGATGCGTCAGTTAAATTTATGCAGTTGAAAGGGAAAAAGAATATCCGGGAACTGCTTAATCAAAAACTGGAGTTATTAAAAAACAATCTTCTTCAGAAACTCGGTGAAAACACATCCGGAATAAATAAAAGGAGTAATCAGAATTTAACCGGCCTCCTTATTTTATTATCCATTTTTATTATGTTGATGCTTGTTGCTGCAAGAACGTTCAGGCTGGCACAAAAGAAAATTATTAAGAACCATTTCAAGTTCAATGAGGCGCAGAGTATTGCAAAAATCGGCAGTTGGGAATGGGATATTGTTACCAATAAAATTACCTGGAGCAGAGAACAGTTCCGGCTTTTTGGTGAAGACCGGAAAACGTTTGACTTAACATACGAAGGCTACTTAAGCCATTTATCAGAAAAAGAACAGGAACATACCAAAGCCCTGGTTAAGTATGCTTTGGAAGGTAAAGCCAACTATACTGTTGAACATGAAATAAAAAGAAAAGACGGTACATCGTTGATGGTTTTTGAACAGGGTACTGTTTTGTTTGATGAAAATAATAAACCAACCGGCATGTTCGGTACCACGCAGGATATTACCGAGCGGAAAAGGGCAGACGGGGAATTGTTAGAAACACAAAAAAAATTCAAGGAAATTTTCAACAATTCGGCAGATGGAATTTATCAAAGCACTATTGATGGAAGATTCATCATGGCCAACCCTTCCATGGCCAGAATATTTGGTTACGATTCTCCTGATGATCTTCTACTTTTCATGACAGATATTGGAGAACAACTTTATGCAGACCCTGCAGATCGTAAACGAATGACGGAGCTGCTTTCAAAACAAGGCCATATAGAAAATTTTGAAGTACAGCTTTTGAAAAAAAATAAAGACATTGTTTGGGTAAGCGAAAGCACCCGGATTGTGAGGGATGAAAAATATAATATTAGTTATTTTGAAGGAACGCTGAAAGATATTACTGAACGTAAAAAGGCAGAGGAGCAATTGCTACATCTGTCTAACCGGTTGCAACTGGCAATCCAGGCTACCAGTATTGGCATTTGGGATTGGGATATTGCCAATAATAATACTGTTTGGGATGAAGAAATGTACCATATATACAATGTTGACCCCAAAGATTCCAGAACTATAACTGAGGCGTGGGAAGCAGCGGTTCATCCTGAGGATTTCGAAAGAGTGAATCTAGATCTTCAGATGGCAATCAAAGGCGATAAAGTATATGATACCGGGTTTCGGATAGTCTGGAAGGATAAATCTATTCACTATGTCAAAGGGAATGCCTTCGTTCAAAGGGATCAGTACGGCAATGCTTTGCGAATGATAGGTACGAATACGGATATAACCGAACGTAAGGAAGCAGAAGAAAAGATTTTGGAATTGAACAAAAGTCTTGATCAGTTTGCTAATATTACTGCCCACGATCTGCAGGAGCCCATTCGCATGGTAAGTGGTTTTTTAGGATTACTGGAAAAAAAATACAGTGATGTAATAGATAAAGATGGAAAATCCTATATATACAGAGCCAAAGATGGCGCTGACAGGATGAGCATATTGATAAAAGATTTACTTGAATTTTCCCGCTCCGGAAATAAAGCAGCTAAAAAAGAACCAGTTGATTTTTCCATTGTAATGGACCTGGTAAAAAAAGATTTAAGTATTGTAATGACAGAAACAGGCGCTACTCTTTTTATACCGGAATCTTTGCCTGTGGTAACAGGTACACAGAGTGCATTATATCGTTTAGTTCTTAACCTGATAAGCAATGGCATTAAATTCAGAAAAAAAGATACAGCCCCCGAGGTTACACTTACAGTTAAAGAATTGCCGGATTGTTGGGAATTTAATCTTCAGGATAATGGAATTGGCGTTGCAGAAAAAGATCAGCCAAAGTTATTTCAGGCATTTCAACGGCTTCACCGGCGGGATGAATATCCGGGAACAGGGTTAGGCCTTGTGACCTGTAAAAAAATTGTGGAAACTCATGGTGGAAAAATCTGGATGACATCTGAACAGGG
>JANOJO010000597.1:0-2134 GCA_031418795.1 Bacteroidota bacterium
ATTTATATGAATACCGAAGAATTAAAAACCAAAATAACGGAACTGCTTGCTACCGCCACTTTTGATGAGACCGGTGAGTGGCTTAATATTTCTATTGAGCCCAAAGATTGGTTACCACTTGCCCAACAACTTCGCCACGAAGAAAGTTTACAATTCGACCATCTTTTCTGTTTAACCTGTATTGACTGGAAAACACATCTTACTATGGTTTATCATCTTAGTTCAACAATATTCCGGCATAATATAGTTATCAGATCTGTTCTTAACATAAACAATCCCGAAATAGAATCTGTAAGCCATATCTGGCAAACAGCTAATTTTCACGAACGGGAAGTGTATGAAATGTTTGGCGTTAATTTTTTAAATCATCCCGATCTGAGGTTATTGATATTGCCTGATGGTTGGGAAGGAAAGAACCCGATGCGAAAAAATTTTGAAGACCCTGTTAATATGATCAAGCTCTGATATGTTTGAAGAAATAGGCACAACCACTGAAGGTAATCTTGTCATCAATGTAGGGCCACAGCATCCTGCAACACATGGTGTATTACACCTGGTGATCACATTGAATGGAGAAACTATCAAGAAGGTTGAGCCGCATCTGGGTTATATACATCGCTCCATCGAAAAAATGTGTGAGAGTCTTACCTACCGGCAATTTATTTATGTAACCAGCCGGATGGATTATCTCTCTTCACATATCAATAACCAGGCCTGTGCATTAACGGTAGAAAAAGGTTTGCAGGTTGAAGTGCCTGAACGGGCTCAGGTGATACGGGTCCTCATGGCCGAGCTTACAAGAATTGCATCGCATGAATTGTGGTGGGGCGCCATGGCCATGGATATCGGCGCATTCACACCTTTCTTTCATGCTTTCAGGGAACGGGAAACCATTAATGAGATCATGGAAGATACATGTGGTGCAAGATTGACGATGAATTACATGGTGCCCGGTGGGGTGATGCAGGAATTACATCCGGATTTTCAAAGAAAAGTAAAAGCCTTCATCAAACTTTTTAAATCTAAAGTGCATGAGTATGATGAAATGGTGACCGGTAATATTATTTTTCAAAACCGGATGAAGGGTGTTGGTATTTTATCAAAAGAAGATGCCATCTCTTTTGGTTGCACGGGCCCAACCGGAAGGGGAAGTGGTGTGAGTTGTGACATCAGGAAATACTATCCTTACGATGCGTATCACAAAGTGCAGTTTGATGAGATCATAGAAACAGCAGGAGATTCATTGGCCCGGTACATGGTGCGGATAAAAGAACTGCATCAATCTATTCGTATAATAGAACAGTTGATTGATAATATTCCCGAAGGTGATTTCCAGGCAAAAACAAAAGCTGTTTTAAAATTGCCCAAGGGAGAGTTTTACCAAAGAGTGGAAACAGCCAGAGGAGAATTTGGAGTGTATATTGTAAGTGAAGGCGGCATGACACCATACCGGATAAAATTCCGTTCACCCGGATTTTCAAATCTTTCTGCCCTTGATCATATGGCAAGAGGAAGTAAGTTAGGAGATTTAGTGGCAATGATGGGAACACTGGATCTGGTAATACCGGATATTGATAGGTAAAACCCCCTCCGCCCCCTAAAGGGGGAACTTTGGAGCCTGATACTGCAAGAGTTTTTATTTTATTTCGAAAGTCGGAATGAATATGAAAGAAAATATGTTTTATGGAGCCGGGAATTTGATTTTTGAAAAGGCAAAAAAACTGAGAAATAATGTTACGCCAACTGAAATGATTTTGTGGGGAAGATTAAAAGAAAAATTTTCAAAGTTGAAATTCAGAAGGCAACATCCTGTTTCTTTGTATATAGTTGATTTTTATTGCCACGCTGAAAAATTGGTTATAGAAATTGATGGAAGTATTCATGTTTTGGGAGAAGTAAAAATTAAAGATGAAATGAGACAAAAGCATTTAGAAGCACTCGGATTAAGAGTAATCAGGTTTACAACAAATGAAATTTTGAATAATTTGGAATCAGTTTTAGAAACAATTAAAAAGAACTTAAAATAGTTATACTCCAAAGTTCCCCCTTTAGGGGGCGGAGGGGGTTATATGTGGAGCTTAAGTAACATATCAAAATCAATTCATGATTGGCTGAACCAAACGTTCAATCCAAC
>JANOJO010000598.1:0-14247 GCA_031418795.1 Bacteroidota bacterium
TGGGGATATATTAAAAAAAATGCAAGAGGTTACGGCTATTCAAGTTTATTATTTGATGTTTACGAATGGTTTATTAAGGGGAAATATTTACGTTTACCTGTTTTCTGGTTATGGCTAAGGCAAATAACTTCTTTTATAAAACCATTGGTTAAATACGGAGTCTTCTTATTTTTTATTGGATCGTATTCTGAAGGATCTGCCTTTGCTCTGAAATTGGAAAATGTAAAAGGGAGATTAATAGCAATCACAAGAACCGGTTTTTTTACATACTCCCAAAGAATATCAGCCATGAAAAAATTCTTTTTTAATCTGCTAAATGAAAAATGATAATCATTTTTTCATTTTGTTTCCACCGTTTTTTTTTAAATCGCATTCAGAGTTTCAATAAATCATTACGGGTTGCTATATACTCACTGAAAAGCAGGAATAGTTGAAAGTATTTTAACCCCTGATAAATATCCCGCTTTCATTTACCAATGTCATGTTAATCAGCATGGTTTCTTTTTTGTAACTTGCATCAGCAAATCCATTTTTTATGAAGATCATCTTCTTCGAACTGAATGAAGTTCCATACAAAGTCATTCATCATTTCTGCAAATTATATCCTGAATCAAACCTTGCTAAAGTGCTGGCTTCAGGAAAAAAGCATGAAACATTTTCTGAAGACCAGGGGCATCTTTCACCATGGATAACCTGGCCAACTGTGCACCGCGGGGTAGATAATACAAAACATTTTATTTCAGATTTCGGACAGGATCTTAACGACCAGGAAAAACAATATCCCGCTATCTGGAATATACTGGCACAAAAAGGAATTAAAGTCGGTTTATTTGGCTCACTTCATACTTATCCGCTTCCGGCGAACATTGAAGATTTCTCTTTTTATGTTCCCGATACGTTTGCAGCAGGCAGCGAATGTTTCCCTAAAAAACTGGAAGCTTTTCAAAAATTCAATCTTAGCATGGCAAGGGATAACAGCCGGGTGGTGAATTCAAAAATCCCTGCAAAAGAAGCTATGCAATTTTTACTGAAGCTGCCTGATCTTGGTTTCCGGTTTAAAACTGCAGCAGATATTGCCGGGCAAATGGTGGACGAAAGAATTAATAAATGGAAAGTGGTACGCAGAAGAACATACCAGTCCGTGATCGGGTTTGAAATTTTTTACAAACAATTAATCACAAAAAAACCAGACTTCGCTACTTTCTTTACCAATCATGTGGCTTCTTCACAACACCGCTATTGGGCGGCAGCTTTTCCTGAGGATTATGAAAGTTTGAAATTGGGCAGAGAGTGGATTGAAACATACAACGGAGAAATTGTTTACACAATGAAAAAAACTGATGAAATGATTGGACGGTTGATAAAGTTTATGGATAATAATCCTGAATATTCATTGTGGGTGCTCTCCAGTATGGGTCAACAGGCAGTGGAAGCCAGGGAAATATATACTGACCTTTTTGTAACTAATGGGAAAAAATTTATGGACAATTTTAATCTTGGTTCTGATAGTTTTGAACTAAAACCATCCATGGTGCCACAGTTTAATGTGCAGGTACATTCCGATAAAAGAAAAGAGTTTGAAGAAAAATTAAATACGCTGCGGATAAATGATCAGGTTGTTAATTGCAGACAGAAAGGTGAAGGATTTTACAGTCTTGACATTGGCATACCCAACCTTGATGAAAGCAAAATTAAAATAGAGCTGATGGGGCAAATTATTCCACTAATTCATTCCGGTATGGAGAATGTAAAAATACAGGACAGGTGCGGAGCCACTGCTTATCATATTCCACAGGGTTCATTAATTATTTATTCACCTTCATATATTAAGAATGGAAAAGATGTAACAAATATTTCCACTTCCGATATTGCCCCGGCCATTCTGCGCAATTTTAATATTGCAGTACCTGATTATATGACTAAAGGAATCGTTGCTTAGTTTTTCCTTTAAGTTCCTATACAAAAAATCATCATGGGGTTTCCTAAAATAAGTATTGTAGTTCCTTCTTATAACCAGGGTCAATTTCTGGAAGAAACTCTTTTGTCCATCATTGAGCAGAAATATCCGGATTTGGAACTTTTTGTCGTAGATGGCGGAAGCACGGACAATAGTGTTGAAATAATAAAAAAATATGAACAACATATAACATGGTGGGTTAGTGAAAAAGATAAAGGACAGAGTGAAGCGATTAATAAAGGTTTTAAAAGGGCCACGGGTGAAATAATAAACTGGCTGTGCAGCGATGACTTGTTTACACCCGGTACTTTATTTAAAGTGGCAGATTATTTTTCAAATTCCTCCGAAGAGATAGGTCTGATTCATGGTGGTACTGCATTGTTTCGTGGAAAAAAAGAGTTGCGAAATGACTGGGGATATAGCGACACTTCACTGGAAAGAAATATTTCTGGCATGGCATTTTCGCAGCCTTCAGCATTTATGAGAAAGAAATTTCTTGATAAAGTTGGCGGGTCAGTAAATGAAGATCTTCATTATGGTATGGATTACGATCTTTATTGCCGGCTCGCCTGTGTCTGCAGGTTTTTGCCGGTAAAAAATATTTTTTCCAGGTACAGGTTACATGAAAACAGCAAATCTTCTGCTCAGGAAAGCATGTTTATCAATGATTGGAACAAGGTCTTTATAAATGTCTGTCGAAACGCCGGATGGGAGGAAATAGTAAATGAGATATCTCAAACGAATATATTTGAAAAGGATCTTTTATCTTTTTATTACCCTTTTTCTTTTACACCAGATAAAAAAATACTGAATCAAGCTGATAAAAAGAAAATAGTTTTTTATCATTATTGTTATACACTGAAATCATGGTATAACAGTGGATTGATTGAAAATTCAAAAAACCTGGCAAAGTTGATTAGTGAAAAATATCCTTTATCGTGGGTGCAAAATGAAAACGGCGTACCACTGATTATGAAAAGATTGAAGTTGCCAACAGTAGTAATACGGGTGCTAAAAAAGATTAAAAGAATGATTTGACCATTCTCTATTGTTTAGTCAATATCAACAAATCACACCTGTAGTTATAGTTTGTTGAAGAATTAAAAATAGGAACATCAAACAGGAAATAGTTCATAAACTCATTTACCGGATGGGAAGAATATCTGAAAGAACATTATTAATTAGATGAAAGAAAGCTATTAACTGTTGATCATGACATGAAAGTAAAAATAGATAAACACATTAACCTTTACACCCAACATTTGAGATGATTTTTTTCTCCGTCATTATACCTTCCTATAACCGTGGTTCTTTAATAACTGAATCTATTGATACGGTGCTGGCACAAATTCATCAACATTTTGAAATAATAATTGTTGATGATGGAAGCACAGATAATACAAAACAGGTTATAGAAAATAAATATAAAACGGATTCAAGAGTAAGATATTTTTATAAACAAAATGAAGAAAGAGGAGCGGCAAGAAATTATGGAATGAAACAGGCAACAGGTGATTATGCTGTCTTCTTTGATTCTGATGACTGGATGAAACCAAATTATCTTGAAGTGCTGAATAAGGAAATTGAAAAGTTTCCGGAAATATTTTTACTGGCTGCCAAATATAATTTCAGTAATAGTGGAAAAACACAAAACCAACCTGCACTTGATACCCTTGCCGAAGGATGGTATGATAGAAATTTATTTCTTAAAGGAAATACAATTGCCTGCAATTTTTGTATAAAAATAAAAGGCAATACTTACAAGCCATTCCCGGAAGAAAGAGAACTGGCATCAATGGAAGATTGGCTTTTCCTGCTGCTTAACCTTGAAAATGAAAAAATATATATAAAGAATAAAGTTTGTATTACCATGAGGCAGCATGATGAACGTTCGATGATGAATAATCAGAAAGTGATTGAGGCCAGGAAAAAAGCAACTGTCTGGGCGAAAAAGAATTTAAGTTTGTCAGAGCTTGAAAAAAAGAAACTTAGTGCCTGGTCGCATTATTTCTGTGGCATCCATCAGTACCTGGATAATAACAGGGCCGGTGCTGTAAAAGAAGCAATCAATGCAATTAAAGAATATGGCCTTAACAAATTTTTTTTATTATTGCTCACTAAATCCATTATAGGCCGTAATCTTATTAAGGCAATTCAATGAAGCTTGACGGAAATATCCTTGTGTTTACCCAATGGAGTTATAAAGATGCATTGGTGCAAACTTATACACTGCCTTATGTAAATATAATCCGCAATATTATTTCTGCGGGTAGAAGAATAATTCTTGTTACAGCAGAACAACCACAGATTGCACTGAGCAAAAAAGAAAGCGACGCTATAAATAAAGAATGGAAAGACAGCAACATGCTATTAGTAACTTTTCCTTACAGAAGATTTGGCATCAGAAAAATTATTGCTTCAGGGTTTCATTTTTTAAAATTATACAGGCTCATTAAAAAAGAAAAAATAAAAGTTATCCATGCATTTTGTACACCGGCAGGCAGTATCTCTTATTTGTTAAGCAAATTAACCGGGGCAAAGCTGGTGATAGACAGTTACGAACCTCATGCAGAGGCTATGGTGGAAAATGGATCCTGGAAGAAAACCGGAATAGCGTATAAGATTTTATTTGCACTTGAAAAAAGACAAACGAAACGGGCATCATTTTTAATTTCTGCGTCACAAGGTATGAAGCAATACGCAAAAGAGAAATATGATATTGAGTTAAAAAATAATTTTATTAAACCAGCTTGTGTTGACCTTGAAAAATTTTTTCCACAAAAAAAAAATACAGCTCTTTTAAAAGAATTAAATCTTGAAAATAAAATTGTTTGTGTTTATGCCGGTAAACTTGGTGGTATTTATTTGAAAGAAGAAGTTTTTGATTTCATAAAAGCCTGCTACAATTACTGGATAAATGATTTCAGATTTTTAATGCTTACCAATGCGACAACGGAGGAAATAAATAAAGAAATGCAAAGAACCGGCATACCGGCTGAAGTTATCATCAGCAGGTTTGTTTTTCATGATGAAATTCCTGAATATCTTTCCCTTGGTGATTTTGCTGTCAACCCCGTAAAACCTGTACCCACAAAAAGATATTGCACCTCTATTAAAGATGGGGAATATTGGGCAATGGGCCTGCCAGTAGTTATTTCACCAGATATCTCCGACGACTCTGCAATTATTGAAAAAGAAAAAACCGGGGTTGTATTGGATTTTTCAAATCCGGATGAAATAAATACTGCAATAGGTAAAATTGAAGTGATGTTAAAAAATCTGGCTGGTTTAAAAAATAAAATCAGATCCATAGCAGAAAAATACAGATCGTTTGAAATAGCAGAAAACATATATACAGAAATTTATAGTTGATAAGATTGAACAATACGGAAACAAATACAAAACCAGTTATTCATTTTTGGGTTCCATACCCGGAAAAAGTTGCCCCTTCCCAGCGGTTCAGGGTAGAACTTTTTCTACCGGCACTTGATAAAGCAAATTATAAATATAAAGTATTCAGTTTCCTGGATCAATCTGCCTGGAATAAACTTTACACAAACGGTAATGGAATTATAAAAGCGTTTGGAGTTCTGAAAGGATTTTTCCGGAGAATTGTACACTTGTTCAAGTCAGTTCATGCTGATTATATTTTTCTGCATCGTGAAGCAACACCTCTTGGCCCGCCGGTATTTGAATGGTTGCTGGCAAAAATTTTCAAAAAAAAAATTATACATGAATATGATGACGCCATATGGATACCCGGAGGAGAAAAATTATCTTATGTAAAAAAATTTTTAAAAGCAACCTGGAAAGTAAAGTATATTATTAAGTGGTCGTATAAAGTAGTTGGTGGCAATGAATTTTTATGCCAGTATGCCCGTCTCTTTAATTCATCTGTTATTTTAATACCTACAGTTGTTGATACGAATGACGGGCATCATAAAATTAAGAATCAGCTTGAAGGGGACCGGGTTGTTGTTGGCTGGACGGGAACGCATACAACCCTGCACAATCTTGAAGAAATGGAACATTTGATTCCGGAATTGAAAAAGGAAATTGACTTTGATTTTTTTATTATTTCCAATAAGCCGCCCGACTGGCCATTTGATTTTATTTTTAAAAAATGGGAAGAAGAAACGGAGGTGGAAGATTTAGTGAAAATACATATTGGAATAATGCCTTTAAAAAAAGGACCCTGGTTTGAAGGTAAGTGCGGATTTAAACTGATTCAGTATCATGCTTGCGGTATTCCTGCCGTTGCTTCACCAGTAGGTGTAAATTCATTAATTACATTGCATGCAAAGACCGGATTTATTGCCAGTAATGATGAAGAATGGAAAAAATATATAAAACAATTGATTAGTGATACTCAGTTGCGGGTGCAAATGGGAAAAGCTGGCCGGGAGCATATAGAAAAAAATTTCAGCTTAAATAATCATCTTCTTGCTTTTATCTCTCTGTTTTCTTAAAATTATTTCTTCTTTAGGCGGAAAGAAAAGAATAAATAAAAAGGCTGTATAAAAAGGCATGCAGGGAATTTTATACCGGGAAAGGGAACCGAAATTACTTGTGGATATGCCAACGGCAAATGCAAATACAAGTGTAAAGATCAAACAGAATTGAAGTGTTTCATCGGCAAGTATCCTTTGTACAACCCGTATCGGATTATTTCGGAATATTACCAAGACTGAAAATATCAGGAAAAACAATGCTTCAAGTGCCGATAACATTACAATTGGTTTTCTTGCTTCCCATGGATAGGGACGAAACAATGTAACATTTATTCCTGCCGGAGCCTTTTCCAGCATACCACCCAGTGTTGGATCCATTTCTCCCAGCGAATAACCAGATCCGTCCTGTTCATTCGAAATACGGTACAAATAATCACGGGTAGCAAAAGATTTGAATGCAACATTTTCAACATTATATTCTCCAAACAACTCTCCCTGCAGACTGCCGCCAACAAGTACCAATCCACCTGCAGCTGATAGGTAAAGAAAATATCTTGCTACTATAATCAGTCGCTTATCTTTTATCCTGTACGATAACAATCCCACACCCCATAACAGAGCAGCGGGCAGGAAAGCCATCACGATATATGATTTAATAATAAATACCAAATACAGGAAAAACAAGGCTGCTGCACTGTTTGCAACTATCTTTTTATTTTCATAAAAAATGAGATACACAAAATGAGTAATCCACCCAATACAGGATAAAGTCAGCGTGTCTTTCATAAAACCTGAACCCCAAAAAATAACACTGGGAATAAACAGAAAAGAAAAAGCCATTTGTTTTGTAAGACGCGGATAAAGTTTTGTAAAGACAACGAAAAGTTTCCAAAGGCCAATAAATGACAACGCAGCAAATAATACGGTTACCGGCAGGTAAGTGTTTAATGTAAACAAACCCAGAAAGGCGCCTACGGCCGGTATAAAATAATCGGCCCGGCTGTTATACCATAACATTTTAGAGGTATAAGGAAATACATCCGTATCGTATTGGTCTGCACTTGACGTAATCAACTTTAGCCAGGTGGTAACGGAATCCCCGAAAGATGAATTGATGATGAGTGAATGTTCCCAATAATTAAAAGTATCCCCGCCTTTATAATAGTACTGGTAAATAAGGCCGACAAAGATTCCGCCGAAGATTTTTAGTCCAAAGGCCCACATAAAGTATTTTCTCAGAGGATGCTTGTCGTTATAGTATTTATTGCGGAAATAAACTGCAACAATGAATACAATAAAAATGTAAAATGGAAGTAAGAGATAATCAGTTATAGTAATATATTGCATAAAATTTTTACACTACAATATGTGTGGCATCGCTGGCATCATTGCCTTTACTGAAAAAGGCCGGCATCAAGTGCCAAAAGTACAACAATCAATCCGAACCCTTTCGAGCAGAGGGCCGGATGACGAAGGCATTTTCACCAACGAAGAGGTGGGGCTTGCCCAAAGAAGATTGTCAATTATCGACACCAGCAAAGAAGCCAATCAACCCATGTGGGATCATACCGGCCGCTTTGTTATCATTTACAATGGAGAAGTTTTTAATTATCGCCAACTCCGCAGCCAGTTTTTTTCAGCTGATGAGCAAAAAGCTTTCCGTACAAATTCTGATACAGAAGTCTTACTGGAATTATTTATTAAAAAAGGTGCTGCCTGTCTTTCACTACTTGAGGGTTTTTTTGCTTTTACTGTGTATGACACGCAGCAGAAAGAATTATTTATAGCAAGAGACAGGTTTGGCAAAAAACCTTTATTGTATTACCGGGACAATGATTATTTTGTATTTGCTTCAGAATTAAAAGCATTATTTGAATTTGGCATACCCAAAGAGCTAAACCATGAAGCTTTCAAACTTTACCTGCAGTTTGCTTACCTGCCTCAGCCTCTCTGTATTCTTCAGCATGTTAAAAAAATTCCACCCGGTTCCTGTTTAATATTAAAGAATGCTGAAATAGAAGAAAGGAAATGGTACGAATTACCAGTTTGTACAGATTATTCAAAAGCAAAATCGTACGAAGACTCTCAGGCTGAACTTGAAAAGCTTATGGAAGAAGCTGTGGTGAAAAGATTAATAAGCGATGTGCCACTCGGTGCTTTTTTAAGTGGAGGTATTGATTCATCTGTTGTAGTAGCACTGGCAAGCCGTCATAAAAATTCGTTGAACACATTTTCCATTGGGTTTAAAGGGGAACAGTTTTTTGATGAGACATACTTTGCAGAACTGATTGCAAAAAAATTTAAAACCAATCATGCCACGTTTAAACTGGATATAGAAGACTTTCTGGAGCATATTTATGATGTACTGGATTATTTAGATGAACCTTTTGCAGACACATCAGCCCTGCCGCAGTTTATATTATGCATGGAAACAAGAAAACATGCCACGGTGGCTATTTCCGGTGATGGGGGCGATGAAGTATTTGCTGGATATAATAAGCATTATGCAGAATGGCAGGCAAGAAGAAAATCAATTGTAAGTACATTGGCAAAAGCAGGCTCACCACTCTGGAAATTTTTACCAAAAGGCAGAGGCACAAAGATTACAAACCTTTTTCGCCAGTTGAACCGTTTTGCTGAAGCAGCAAACCTTCCCTCAGGTGAAAGATATTGGCAATGGGCTTCCACTTTTTCAGAAACAGAAGTAAATAAACTTTTGCAGAAAAAAGAATTGGAAAAAACAGATGAATCAATCATCCGGAATATTAAAACAGGTTTTTTAGCCGGTATAAAAGATGATGATTTTAATTCTGTGCTTAAAACGGATCTTGATCTTGTGCTGGCAGGTGATATGCTGGTAAAAGTTGACCTGATGAGTATGGCCAACAGTGTGGAAGTACGTTGTCCTTTTTTAGATCATCATGTAGTAGAATATGCATTTAGCCTCCCCGCTGATTATAAAATAAACGGAAGCGGGAGAAAAAAAATTGTGAAAGATGCTTTTAGAAAACTACTGCCTGAAGAAATTTATCACCGGAGTAAACAGGGTTTTGAAATTCCCATGCTGCGTTGGTTCAGGAATGAGCTGAACTCGTTCATATTTGAAGACCTGTTGAATGAACAGTTTATTAAAGAGCAGGGTTTATTTGAATATGAATATATAGTAGAAATTAAAAAACAACTTTTTTCAGCAAAATCAGGAAATGTTGTAGAAAAACTCTGGGTCTTAATTGTATTTCAATACTGGTATAAAAAATATTTTTTATAAGCAGTGATGGGAAAAGGAATTTTTACCATATCGCTTGACTTTGAACTTTATTGGGGCGTAAGGGATCACCGTAGTATTAATGATTATGGAGAAAATATCCGGAATGTACATACTGTAGTACCACGTTTACTCGAATTATTTTCTAAATATAATGTGCACTGTACCTGGGCCACCGTTGGTTTCCTTTTATTCAATAATAAAAAAGAACTTCTTGCATCGTTGCCCGATCTGCGGCCTGACTATATAAAAAAAGAATATGATCCATACAGTTATCTTAAAGATAATGATCTTGTCCCGGTATATCATTTTGCACCTCTGCTTATAAAAAAAATAAGAGAAACACCGGGACAGGAAATAGGGACACACACTTTCTCCCATTTTTATACGCTGGAAAAAAACACAACCCTTGATCAATTCAAAGCAGATATTGATGCAGGCATGAATATTGCGAAGAAAAATAATATTGAAATTTCAAGTATTGTATTTCCCCGAAATCAATATACGGATGCACATATAAAGATTTGCGGCGAAGCAGGAATAAAAGTTTACAGGGGCAATGAAGAAGCCGGCGCATACAGACCTGTATCCAGGGAAGATGAAAATATTTTCAGACGGGCTATTAGGTTTATGGATGCATATATTAATATTACTGGCCACCATTGTCATAGTATTCCTGAAAGGGCAATGCAAATCAATGTGCCTGCAAGCCGTTTTCTAAGGCCATTTTCCAAAAAACTAAAAATGCTGGATGGCATGAAGTTCAACAGAATAAAAAAAAGTATGGAGTATGCCGCCACTCATGGTTTGATTTATCAACTTTGGTGGCATCCGCATAATTTCGGAGCTAATACAGAAGAAAATTTTCGCTTCCTTGAAAAAATTTTTAAAGCTTATGACCAATTAAACCGGGAGCAGAAAATGGAATCTCAAAATCTTATTGAAATATTTACCCAAGCCATGAAAACTCAAAATGAAAATTAAAATTGTTTTACTGATAAGAAGCTGCGATTCTTCTTCAATTGTATATAATTACCTTAAACAGTATTTCGACTTTGAGGCGGTTATTGAGGAAAAAAATTTTAGCAAAAAAAGGCAATTAACAAGAAGAATAGAGAGGTTGGGGTTCTGGTATGCCATCGGCCAGGCTGCATTTATGATTTTAGTTTTTCCTTTGTTAAGAGTGTTTTCGCAAAAAAGGAAAAATGAAATAGTTGAGAAATATAATTTAAATATTAATCCATTACCTGCTGAAAGTTTTACAGTTGTAAACAGTCTTAATAATGATGCAAGCCGTAAACTGTTAAGCGAAATAAATCCTGACCTGATTATTGTAAATGGCACAAGAATAATTTCTAAAAAAACACTTGATTGCGTTTCTGCTCCATTTATAAATATTCATGTGGGCATCACTCCATTGTTTCGTGGTGTGCATGGCGGTTACTGGGCTGTGGCAACCGGGAAAAAAAATTTATTTGGTGTTACGATACATTATGTAGATACAGGAGTGGATACAGGCGGAATAATTGAACAGGTATTAGTTACGCCGGAGAAAAAAGATAATCTATACACGTTCCCTTACCTTGAATATGGTGTATGTATGCCGGCATTAAAAAATATAATTGAAAAATTTGAAGCGGGTCAAAAGCCTGGAGAGAAGCCATCTATTGTAAAGGAATCGGTTTTGTGGTATCATCCTACTATTTTTGAATGGTTTAGAAATTTACCAAGAACATTGCTGGTTATTTTTGTTACTGCAATTACTGAACTATCACCTGAATTTTTTTACAACAACCTATGCCCCGTGTTTTAAGAATACTCAATCGCCTTGTTATCGGCGGGCCTTCAAAAAATGCAGTATATCTTACTAAATATATGCAGCCGGATTTTGAAACCTTATTAGTTATTGGTGACCGCGAAGCCCATGAACAAGATGCGGATTTTCTTGCTTCATCCCTTGGTATTGTGCCACATTGTATTCCTGAAATGAAAAGACCAGTTTCATTATTTAATGACAGGGCGGCGTATATACAACTGAAGAAAATTATTAAAGAATTTAAACCGGATATAGTGCATACACATGCAGCCAAGTCCGGTGCATTGGGAAGGCTTGCAGCTAAACATTGTGGTGTGCCAGTAATTGTTCACACTTTTCATGGTCATGTTTTTCATTCATATTTTAATTCCTTTAAAACAAATTTGTTTATTCAAGCAGAACGGTGGCTCGCCAGTTTTAGCGATGTTATTGTGGCTATCAGTGAAGTACAGAAAAAAGAATTAAGTGAGGATTTTAAAATTGCCCCGGCAGAAAAATTCACCATTATTCCATTGGGGCTTGACCTGGATGATTTTTTTACTGAACAGGAAAATAAACGTAAACAATTCCGCAACGAATTTGGTTTGGATGATGAAACTATTGCCATTGGCATTATTGGAAGATTAGTGCCGGTGAAAAATCACGGGCTTTTTTTAAAAGCGTTGAAAAAATTACTGGCTGTAAGTAATCAAAAAATAAAAGCTTTTATCATTGGCGATGGCGAAAGCAGGGATGGAATAGAAAAAACTGCTGCATCATTGGGCATTAGTTTTTCAAAGCATACTGATGCTGCTCATCCGCATCCATTAATTTTTACTTCATGGCGAACTGATGTGGATGTTATTTGTGCCGGGCTGGATATTGTTGCGCTTACTTCACTTAATGAAGGAACTCCTGTAAGCCTGATTGAAGCACAAGCCGCAGGAAAATCAATTGTATCTACACGGGTAGGTGGAATAGCTGATGTGGTGATTGAGAACAAAACAGCGCTGCTTTCAGATATTAATGATGAAGATGGTTTTGCAAATAATTTAATAAAACTGGTTGAAAGCAAATCGTTGAGAGATTCATTTCAGGAGGCAGGAAAAAATCATGTAATGATAAAATACAGTTACCACCGCCTTGTGGAAGATATGCGTAAATTGTATTATGAATTGTTACAAAAAAAATCTTCTTCAAAAAAATAATCATGTTTAGTTTCTGGAAAAAGGGTAAAGAAGAAAGATTTGATTACAGTCTTTTGCAATCAGACATGCACTCTCACTTAGTGCCGGGTATAGATGATGGTGCGCCGGATATAGAATCTTCGGTTCAATTAATAAAAGGGTTATCAGAACTTGGGTATAAAAAATTAATAACTACTCCGCATGTGATGTGGGATATGTTTAAAAACACATCCGAAAAAATTCTTGATGGCTATAAATTACTTCAGCAAAGAATTAAAGAAGAAAATATTGATGTAACAATAAATGTAGCGGCTGAATATTTTTTAGATAATTATGTAAAAAATCTATTAGCCAATAAAGAACCTCTGTTGACTATAAAAGATAATCTTGTACTTGTAGAATTTTCTATGGCCAGCGAACCGATTGACCTGAAAGAAATTCTTTTTGAAATGCAACTACAGGGTTATCAGCCGGTGATTGCACACCCGGAGCGGTATAGTTATTATGAAAGAAATCTGGAATTTTTTGCCATCATGAAAAGTTCAGGCTACATGTTTCAGTTGAATATACTTTCGCTGGCTGGTCTTTATGGCAAATCTGCCAGAACATTGGCGCATTATTTTATTAAAAATAATTATTACGAACTGGCAGGTACAGATTTACACAATCCACTTCACCTGAGAGCACTCAGCGACAGCTCCATCATTAATGAATTAACAAAATTATTGGATTCAGGAAATTTGAGAAATATGGATTTATAATTTCTGAAATATGATTTTGCTGTACAGCTATGAACAAAGAAGAAGTAATATTAGTAAATGAAAAAGATGAAGTGGTAGGTAGCATGGAAAAAATGGAAGCTCACCGGCAGGGAATATTACACAGGGCATTCAGCATTTTTATTTTTAATAAAAAAGGTGAAATGCTTTTACAGCAACGGGCACTGAACAAATATCATAGCGGAGGCTTGTGGAGTAATGCATGCTGCAGTCATCCCGGGCCGGGAGAAGAAACCATTGAAGCAGCACAAAGAAGGCTTTTCGAAGAAATGGGATTCACTACTCCCTTAAAAAAAATATTTGACTTTATTTATAAAGAGGAGTTTGACAATGGACTTACTGAATATGAGTTTGACCATGTTTTTGCCGGTGAATATGATGGGATTATTAGCCCCAACACTGAAGAAGTAAATGATTTTTATTATAAAGCTATTGATGAAATTAAACAATCACACCAATACTCTCCTCAAAAATATACTGCGTGGTTTCATCTTGCTTTTCCTAAAATAGAAGAATGGATACTGGCTACTGGTCAGGATCCATCTGCATAAATTCTCTCTTCACCGCTTTCAGCATGCTGAACAGTTGCGCAATCTGTATCATTAGCAGTACAGCTAATGCCAGCATTACATACCAGGGAATCGTTATTGTTTTTACTCCCGGTATTTCCTGAAATTTTTCTACATGATAACCGGTAATGGCAGAACCGAAGGCCATGCCCACTAATAAAAAAGAAAGTAATGAATAAACCACTTTCATAAACATAATACGCATGGTGGAATAGCCTACTTTAAAATTTTCTAAAATGGCAGC
>JANOJO010000599.1:0-2553 GCA_031418795.1 Bacteroidota bacterium
TGCAGAACCTGTTCAACTTTCTTCTTTGTTAGATCGTTTTGCCGAACCCGAAACCCTGAAGATGGCCAGGCTGGGCCGTGAATTGAGAGCCAAAGGTGTGGATGTAATTGACCTTAGTTTGGGCGAACCTGATTTTGATACACCACAACATATAAAAGACGCTGCCAAAAAAGCCATTGATGATAACTGGAGTCATTATCCGCCGGTGGCCGGTTATCCTGATTTGCGTGAAGCCATTTGCCAGAAATTTAAAAGAGATAATAATCTTGATTATAAACCTGAAAACATTGTTGTTTCTACCGGTGCGAAACAAAGTTTGGCAAACACTATTCTTGCTTTAGTTGATCAGGGTGATGAAGTAATAATACCTGCTCCATTCTGGGTTTCTTATTCTGAGCTGGTAAAAATTGCAGGCGGTGTGCCGGTAATTGTAAGAACGGCGATAGAAACAAAATATAAAATTACTCCGCAACAACTGGAAGATTCTGTCACCGAAAAATCAAAAGTATTTTTGTTTTCATCTCCCTGCAATCCCAGTGGGACGGTTTATACTAAAGAAGAACTAAAAGAACTCACTGATGTATTTGAAAAGCATCCGGGAATGTTTATTATTTCTGATGAAATATATGAGTATATAAATTTTATTGGTAAACATGAAAGCATTGCGCAGTTTGAAAACATCAAAGACCGTGTGATAATTGTAAATGGATTAAGTAAAGGATTTGCCATGACCGGATACCGGCTTGGATATATTGCTGCTGATGCCGTAATTGCCAAAGGCTGCGAAAAAATACAGGGACAATTTACCAGCGGCGCCAATGCAGTTACACAAAGGGCTGCTATCACTGCATTAACAGGCGACCTGCGCCCAAGCATGCAAATGACGGAGGAGTTTACAAGAAGAAGGGAAAGAATTCTTCATCTGATAAATGATATTCCTGGTATTCAATGCGCTGAACCCGATGGTGCATTTTATATTTTCCCGGTGATAAAATCTTATTTTGGAAAATCGGATGGCGAAGAAACAATCAGCAATGCAGATGACCTCTGCATGTATCTTTTAAACAAAGCAAATGTATCTACCGTTACCGGCCGTGCTTTTGGCGAACCTGACAGTATCCGTATTTCTTTTGCCAACAGTATGGAAAAAATTGAGGAAGCAATGGCAAGGATAAAAGAAGCGTTGGGGAAATTAATATAATCAGTATTATTCTGTTGCAGCAGGTTCATTTTTCTTTTCACCGTTTTTTTTAAGTTCTTCAATGGATTTTTTTAACCAATAAACTGTATTGGTTGCTAAACCAGTGGAATGAAAATATATTTTACCTGCAGGATCAATTATAACATTAGTGGGATAAGAATTAATCCGGGATTGGTCAGCAATGTATCTGCCATCATCAATTATTCTGTATGCAAACGGATGCGATCTTAAATAATCTTTCAGCTCATGTTTCTGATCCAAAGCTATTGCTAAAAAAACTATTGAGCTGTCGGCTTTATAAGATTGGGCAAGTTTATTAAGCTCAGGAATTTCCCGCTGACATGGCGGGCAATCAATAAACCAGTAATTCAATACAATAGTTTTTCCGGCCAGTTCTTTGGTATTTATTTTATTGTCATCAATGTCTTTGGTTTTAAAATGTAAAAAACTGTTACCTGTTTTAAAAAAATTACTTTCCCCCGGTTTGGGCAGGCCGGATAGTTTTTTTTCATATTCTTCATCAGACAGACGGATGATAATAAATGAGGCATTTTCTTTCCCATGTTTCTCTGTTTTTAAACTATACCGGCCGGTTGGTAATAACTGGTTCCATATTATATAAGGAATTATATTACCTGAAGTGTCTTTTACAATTGATGTTTCTTTTAATTGCATTCCCTGCTGTGCAGTAATTTTCCCGAATGCAGCGAGGTAAAAAAATATTAGCAGGAATATTTTTTTCATACAATTTTTCTTTCATCAAATTTATAATATTGTAAGCAATGAAAATATTATTTGTTATTAATATTGCTTTGTTGAAGGATAAAGCTTCTGATAATCAAATTTTCATCTGAATCTTTGATTCTTTTTAATATACCGGCTTCATGATGGATAATTGTTGTGTCTTTGTCAAACGGCATTCGTTCATACATCTTGCCGCCGGGGAAATGACATGGCGAACAATTTTTTACAAAAATCGGCTGCACACTGCCGGTGAAATTAATTGTGTCCTTCATTATTTCCGCAGTACTTGTTTTTTGTTTTGTAGCAGCCTGATTTACGCCGCATGTTTGCCACGCAAATAAAGGAAGAAAGCAGTATATAATTAAGTATTTCATGGCTCCGCAGATTCGCAGTCTTAAAGGTAAGTTGAAAAATGATTTTTTGTGATGCCACTCAACAAGTATTTATTCTGTAAATTGAATTCCAAAACCCATTTATATGTACAGACTTATTTACTTCAGTATTTTTCTTTTTATTTCCTGCGGGCAAAATGAAAAAGAAAATAAATCAGCATCAGCCATTTTATCTTCAGGCAAATGGATTGACCTCACTTACGATTTTTCTGATAA
>JANOJO010000600.1:0-5722 GCA_031418795.1 Bacteroidota bacterium
AAAGATTGTGGAAGTATATCAGCAGCAGTTAAATATTTATACAGGCAATTATGATTATTATGAAAAAGAAAAAGCTATAAGAGTAGAACTGCAACAGAAGGCTTACGATAACCAGCAGGATTATATACGCCAGAATGAACGATTAGTGGAACGCTTCAGGGCCAAGGCAAGTAAAGCAGCGATGGCGCAAAGCATTATGAAAAAATTGGATAAGCTTGAAAGAATTGAAGATGCAGAAATAGAACGACCCAATATCCGTATCAATTTCAGAATGGATAAAACACCGGGCAAAGTAATAGTTGACTTAAAAAATATTTCCAAAGCATTTGGTGAAAATTTAATTATTAAAAATGCTACTGCCGAAATAGAACGTGGTGATAAAATAGCATTGATAGGCGCCAATGGAAAAGGTAAGTCAACATTGCTTCGCATTATTGCCGGTACAGAAACCTTTACCACTGAAAAAGATGGGGAAAGAAGATGGGGCCATAATGTGGAAGAAAGCTTTTATGCGCAGCATCAGTTGGAAGCATTGAATATAAACAACTCCGTCCTTGATGAAATGAAGGAATGTGGCAGCCAGATGACGGAACTTGAGCTGCGTTCTTTACTTGGTTGTTTTCTTTTTAGTGGCGATGATAGTGATAAGAAAATAAAAATATTAAGTGGTGGTGAAAAAGCAAGAGTGGCGCTGGCAAAAACTATAGTAAGCAAAGCAAATTTCTTAATGCTGGATGAACCGACCAATCACTTAGACATGCACAGTTGTGATCTGCTGATTGAATCTTTGAATAAATATGAAGGCACAATTATACTTGTAAGCCACGACCGGTATTTTGTTTCTAAAACAGCCAACAAGATTTGGGAGATAGTTGACCATGAAATAAAAGAATTCAAAGGCGGCTATGAAGAATGGGTGGCGTGGAAGAAAAGACAGGAGTCGGGTGGCAGGAGTCGGGAGTCGGGAGTTCAGAGTCGAGAGTCGGGTGTTCAGAGTCGGGAATCAGGAAATTCATTAAGCAATTGGGCCAATAATTCAAAGAGTGATTCTAAGAAGTCCTTAAGCGATAAAGCGAATATTGCCGAAGCAAAAAGCAAACAAAAGACTGCTTCCCAGATCCCCCCTTCGGGGGGCGGGGGGGCCAAAGAACACAAAAAAGAATTGCAAAAACAGCAGAGATTATTTCAGCAATTGGAAGAAAAGATTGCTGTATTAACTAAACAGAAAATTGAACTGGAAGCATCTTTAATTGACCCGGCTGTTTATTCTGATAAAACAAAATTTCTGCAGGCCGAAGCGGCTTTTAAAAAAGCAGCCGGTGAAATTAATAATCTGAATGCTGAATACGAGAAAGTGTTTGATAAAATTATGGAGCTTGAAAGCCAGCAGAAATAATTTTCTTAAAAAAATTGGAACAGCTAATGATTTGGTTGTAACTTTTACTCAACCAAATTCATCAGAAATGAAACCCCGCCATTTCTTTTCATCAATTATTCTTTCTACAGTTGTTTTACTTGCATTTCGTTTTAGTGAAAAAAATAAAACCATCACTAAGCAATTTAATATTACTGAGTATAAAAAGAAAAATATTATCCGCTGTAGTCCTGACTGGAATGAATTAAAAGACTGGATTGAAGAAGTGGACATTCCTCCAATTCCAGGTGCAGGAATTTACAAATGGAAAATTTCTACTACGAATGACAGTGCCCAGTTTTATTTTAACCAGGGCATCAATATGTATTATAGTTTTCACATTATTGAAGCGATGGCTTCATTTAAAAAAGCGGAGAAGTTTGACCCGGGTTGTGCTATGATTCATTGGGCAAAAGCTTTGACTTATGGTCCTAACATTAATGATTTTGGTTACCGTGCATCTCCAGAAGCATTAGCTGCAGTGAGCAGATCAAAAGAACTGGCTTCAAATGTTTCTCCACTTGAAAAAGAATTGATAGATGCTATTTCGCTTCGCTACACTGCCGATTCTGCTGATGCAACAAGGGCGTCATTGAACCAGGCATATACCGGTATAATGAAAAAGGTTTATAAAAATTATCCTTCTAATCCGGATGCGCTGGCATTGTATGCAGATGCGATGATGCTTCAGCATCCCTGGGATCTTTGGAATATAGATGGTACACCAAAACCCTGGACACCATTAATAAGGGAAGTGCTTGAAAAATTATTAGATATATCACCCAATCATCCGGGAGGCAATCATTATTATATTCATGTGATGGAGCCATCGCCTTTTGCAGCTAAGGCTTTACAAAGTGCAGACAGATTGGGTAAAACAAATCCCGGACTTTCTCATGTTGTACACATGCCATCGCATATTTACCTGCGTACGGGAAAATATCAGAAAGGTGTGGAAGTAAATATCAATGCGGTTAAAAGTTATCAAAAATCAATTCCATTATTTGCCCCAGTTACCGGTGCAGATTTTTTGTATATCATCCACAACCTGCACATGAAAACAAATAATGCAATGCTTACAGGAAATTATAAAACTTCTGAAGCTGCTGCATTTGAAACAAGAAATAGTATCCCGGTTGATTATTTATCTATTCCGGCGCCGATGGGAAGCTATGTGCAATATATTTATATGACTCCTGTGTTTGTTTATATTCGTTTTGGAAAATGGAATGAATTATTACAAATGACGAAACCGGACAATACACAGATTTATGCAAACCTGCTTTATCATTTTGGAAAAGGCATGGCATTGGCCAATCAATTGAAAATTACTGAAGCAAAACATGAACTGGAGCAACTAAACAGACTGATGTCAGACACCAGTCTTGGAATTCCATTCACTCCTTTTTCGCCTGCAATTGATGGAGCCGTTGTTGCGGGTAAACTTTTATCGGGAACTATTGCATTGAAAGAAAAAAAAATCAATGATGCCATAATAGATTTTTCAGAAGCCGTGTATATTGAACAAAATATGGTGTATAACGAACCAAGAGACTGGATGCTGAATCCAAAACATTTCCTTGGTAACGCTTATCTCGCAGATAAGGATGGCTTTAATGCAGAAAAAATTTTCGGAAAAGATTTAGAAAATAATAATGAAAATGGCTGGGCATTGTACGGATTGTACAAAGCATTGCTGTTACAAAAGAAAACTGCTGAAGCTGCGAAAGTATTAGTAAGATTTAAAATTGCATTCAATAAGGCTGATATAAAAATTACTTCGCCGGTTTATTGATTGTAAAAAAATATTGTAATTAAAATGCCACACGAAACATTTTTGAATACTCATTTATGAATTGCTGAAAGAAGTGACTTATTTCTAATTTTATTTATTGGTTTTGCTTCCTCAACAAATATCTGTTATTTTAAAATTCATTGAAATAGTTATTTGTACTTTTGGTAAAATTTTATAGAACTATTATTATGCCACAAGCAAAACTTCTTCAGCAATTACAGAATCAAACTTATGTCATGCTGAAAATTTCAGCAGTGCATGGCATTGGCGTATTTGCCATACAGCATATACCTAAGGGCTGCCGCAATTTTTTTTCAAAAGATATGGGTGAGTGGATTAAACTACCCATTACAGAAGTGGAGGCATTGCCGGCACATTCACGTTCATTAATAGAAACCTATTGCCTGTTTGATGAAGAAAATTATTTTGTACCCGAATCCGGTTTTAAAACAATTGACCCCGTTATTTATCTTAATCATTCTGCCCAGCCCAATATCATGTCAATTAATGAAGGCGAAGAATTTGAAGCCTTGTTTGATATTTCTCCAGGTGAAGAACTGTTAGTGAATTACGGAAATCTTGTTGCCGGTATGGAATCTTACGATGAACAGGAAACAAAGCCATAAAAAAATAATTTCAAAAAAATAAATGGGCTTTTAGAAACTGAAAAAATAGTTTACTCTATCTCGTCCGAAGTACTCTCCAAAGGAGTCCTTCGTGACCTTTCGAGAAAATTCTTAGAAACGAATTATGGAAATTCTATCAGCTTATTCCATCACCAATTTAATTTTAATTTTTACCGGTGCATTTATTTTAGGGCTTGCAAAAGCCGGGCTGAAAGGTATTGATATGCTTAATGTAACCCTGATGGCCCTTGTATTTGGCAGCAAGGCATCTACTGGCATTGTGCTTCCATTATTATGTGCCGCCGACATTGCCGCTGTACTTTATTACAACCGTCATGCACAATGGAAACATTTCTGGAAACTGATACCCTGGATGGCTGCGGGTATTTTGATAGGCGTATTTGCAGGCAGAGATATGAATGAACTTGTTTTTAGAAAAATAATGGCACTCATAATTGTTGTTACCGTTTTCATTATGATTGTAATGGAATTTCGTAAAACAGAAAAAGTACCCACCAATACTTTATTTGTTGCAGGCACGGGAATCGTGGCAGGCATTACAACCATGCTGGGAAATTTAGCCGGTGCATTTTCCAATATTTATTTTTTGGCAATGCGAATGACCAAGAATGATTTTATAGGAACTGCCGCCTGGATATTTTTAGTAATCAATTTATTTAAACTTCCTTTTCAAATTTTTTATTGGAAAAATATTACAGAAGCCAGTTTGCAAACCGACCTGCTTTTACTTCCTCCACTTGCTTTTGGTTTTTGGATTGGAATAAAAATAGTGAATCGTATTAAAGATGATAACTATCGCAAAGTGGTGATTGTGCTTACGCTTATTGGAGCCGTGGTTATTTTTTTGAAACAATAAAACCATTTACTAAATCTTGAATTTTATAGAAACCTCAATGTGATCTCTTGATTAAACAAAATAATTATTAGGTTTGATGTATGCGATATGAGAAATACGATAATGTAATTACATCCTCAGACAAACTGGAATTTCAGTTTGAAAGCGAAGTACCTAAAGGAAGAGTAAAAAAAGTAGTTCAGTTTGTTCAGTCGCAAAACGAAGACATTTACAACCTTGCTTTTGGGAATCTTAACAAAGATGGCACTATTGATGATGAAACTACAAATGACAATAAAGACAGAAATAAAATTTTAGCCACCGTCGCAGCAACTGTTTATGAGTTCACTTCGAAATATCCCGATAAAAATATTTTCTTTTGTGGTACCACAACTGAAAGAACAAGGCTTTACCGTATGGCTTTGACAGTAAATTTGGAAGAACTGAAAAAAGACTTCATCATTTATGGAGTATAAAAGGAATTAACAGTTTTGAAAGAGTTCCGTTCAGGAAAGGTGTGGATTATTTTGGTTTTATAGTTAAAAGAAAAAAATATAAATTTGCAGTATGAAACAAATTAAAAAAATAAAAGGCGCTGAAGCTGTTGGAGTAAAAATAAAAATATCCAAAACATTGGATAAACTTTCAGGGAAGGTATTGTTTCCTGAAAAATTGAAAGCAGCTAATGAAATTATTGGTAAACTAAAGACTAGCTAACCTTTATTTCATATTGTATTAAAGCCATCCATCTCTAACTATACTTTAAATGAGTCGTGTATACTTTGTTCTACTTCAATAACTGTAAAAACTAAAGCTGGAACAGAAAGTACTACGATTCTTATTCTACAACTTTGCCTTCCTTGTACAATCAAGACTGAGCTGGTGAGTTTACCAGATCTCTCTGTGAGGCAATACCTTTAGTTTCTGCATATAGTGCACTCAAGTAAGTTACAACTCTGCCTTCCTTGTCCAATCAAGACTGAGCTGGTGAGTTTACCAGATCTCTCTGTGAGGCAATACCTTTAGTTTCT